>CAZXKB010000046.1:0-2523 GCA_964641285.1 uncultured Gammaproteobacteria bacterium
TTAGAAAAAATAAAGGATACTTTTACTGCAAATAAAAATAAAAGCGCCTGGGGATTAGCTAGCGTTGTTATTAATCTTCTAGGCCTTTCTTTAATTATTTTATCGGCCTTGGGAATATTATTTGCCCCGATGTTAATGCGATTAATTACTCCCGGTTTTTCGTCCGAGAAACTGAATTTAACCGTGGCTCTGACCCGCATAATGTTTTTGTCTCCGATATTTTTAGGGATTTCCAGTGTTTTTGGCGGCATCTTGCAATCTTTTAAAAGATTTTTTGTTTATTCACTTTCACCAATAATGTATAATATCGGCATTATCATCGGAGCTTTGTATCTGGTGCCAATCTGGGGAGTGAAAGGCTTGGCCTGGGGCGTAGTTTTTGGGGCTCTACTTCATCTGTTAGTTCAAATACCTACGGTTCTGCATTTAGGCTTTAAGTATATTCCCAAAATTGATTTAAAAAATAAATATATCAAAAAGGTCGGCCGGATGATGGTGCCGCGTACTATGAGCTTGGCTATTTCGCAGATTAATTTAGTAGTGATTACAATTATCGCCTCTACATTAGTTGGAGGCTCATTGGCCGTATTTAATTTTGCTAATAATTTACAATCTTTTCCCGTAGGTATTTTTGGCATATCTTTCGCTATAGCGGCTTTTCCGACTTTGTCCGCTATCGCTTTTGATAGAAAAAAGTTAGTTAATAATTTTTCTAATATCTTCAGACAAATTTTATTTTTTATTGTTCCCGCCACTGTTTTACTTCTGGCTTTGCGAGCTCAAATTATTCGTGTTATTTTAGGCACTGGCCAATTTGATTGGGAAGATACTATTTTAACCATCCATACTTTGGGGTTTTTTACAATTTCACTTTTTGCTCAAGCCAGCTTGCCGCTTTTAGTGCGAATGTTTTATGCCCGCCATAATTCCAAAACGCCGTTTTTTATTGGTTTAATAAGCGCTTTTGTTAATGTTGTATTATCCTTGTATTTTGCTCGCCAGTTGGGAGTGGCTGGCTTAGCCTTAGCTTTTTCTATAGCTAATATTTTAAATTTTGTTTTATTATGGCTATGGTTGCATATTGAAATTGGCAATTTGGATGAAGTGAGAATATTAATATCAGCGATAAAATTTTCAGCCGCTGCTTTAGTGGGGGGTATTGTTGTGCAGGGAATGAAGTTGCTTGTTTGGCCTTATGTTGATATGACCAGGGTATGGGGGGTGCTTACCCAGGGCTTGCTGGCCGGCATATCCGGCATATTGATTTATATTGCTTTTTGCGCTTTATTTAAAAGCGAAGAATTATATAATTTTTGGGCGTCGGTTAAACGCCGTTTATCTTGGAAAAAGATTGAAGCTGATGACCAGGGAGAAGCCAGAGGGATATAGATTAAGATTTTACATTTTGAATGTTTTGATAAAAGTGGAGTTAGAAAAAATTTTTAAATTATGTCCAAAGAAAAATTAAACATTGTTGACGATAATGATAATGTTATCGGAATTGAAGATAGAATAATTATTCATGAAAAGGGATTATTACATCGCGAAGTGCATGTGTATTTTATTACGCCAAAAAATGAAATAATTTTTCAGCATCGTGCCAAAAACAAAGATACATTTCCCGGTTTATTAGATGCAACTGTTGGCGGCCATGTAGAGATCGGCGAAAATTATAACACATCAGCCATTAGGGAGGCTTTCGAGGAGACAGGTGTCTCTATTGATATATTTGACCTGATACCCGTAGATAAAATTCATAAAATTTCGAAAGACGATATAACAGGAGAAATTAATCATTCTCTCCGGCAGGAATATATTTATATCTATAATGACAGGGTTGAGGATTTAAAAGTTGAAGCTGGCAAGGGGCTTGGTTTTAAAATTTTGACGATTGAAAAATTACTGAATTTAAATAATACGGAAAAATTGAAATTCATTCCTTATATTTATAAATTTGCAAGTACCACCCTAATTGATTTTATAAAAAATAAATTTATACAAATATGAAGATAGTAATTTGCGGAAGCTCAATTTTTAAGGAAAAAATGTTAGAGTATCGCGATTTGTTAAAAAAATTAGGGCACGAGCCGATAGTTCATCCTGACTATGAAGATTTTATAAATGGTAGAAAACAAGAGGTCTGGAGTCAAGTAACAAGCGGAGAACATTATAAAGCAAAAAGGTCTCAAGGGTATATTAAATGGTATTATAATGAGATTGTTCATGGTGATGGTATTTTAGTATTAAATTATGATAAAAAAGGCATAGTGAATTATATTGGGGGAAATACTTTGATGGAAATTGCATTTGCCTATGTGCATGACAAAAAAATTTTTTTGCTAAACAAAATACCAGAGGATGTCCCCTATGTTGACGAGATTAAAGCAATGGTAGAAAATGTTATAGACAATGATTTGAGTAAAATAAAATAATTTTCCGGTTTGCACCAAACAGGGGAATTAATATAACCGTAATTTAGAGAAAATTGCGGTTATTTTTTATGTGCATTTTGCGCCAAAGTGC
>CAZXKB010000047.1:0-1515 GCA_964641285.1 uncultured Gammaproteobacteria bacterium
AAAATAGCCGAGGAACTGGCCGCTATAATTGAGACGCCGGTAGTGATGGATAATGACGTTAATTGTTTTTTACGTGCAGAAATGAAGCTGGGCGCCGGAAAAAAGTACAGCAATGCCTACGGGATTATTATCGGCACCGGCATCGGCGGAGCTTGGTGGTATAAGGGAGAGGCTTATAAAGGCGCTTTCGGAGGCGCCGGAGAGCCAGGAGAGATAATTATTGATTTTTATTCAGAAATTGGTCTGGAAGAGGCCTACCATAAATTAGCCCAGAATAACCCAGGCAAATTAGCCCAAGAGGCTTACCATGGAGATCCTTTAGCTGAAAAAACTTTTAGTGAAATTGGCAGTATCCTGGGTATTGCTTTTGCCAATATCGTAAATATTATTGATCCGGAAGTTATAATTATTGGCGGCGGAGTGGTGGAGTCCAGTGATTTATTTTTATCGCAAGCCAAAAAACTTATGAAAAAGCATATTGAATCTTCGGTTTCGCAAAAAAATGTTAAGATTTTAAAAAGCAAATTAGGCGAGCATGCCGGAGCGATTGGGGCGGCCATGCTGGTTGGGTAACGAATAACACATAATTTAGAGCACCTTGTCATTCTGAACCGTAGGCGAAGAATCTCTGGTTTAGTAGAAAAAATATTATTTACAGTAAGAATTATTTAGGTGCAACTAACCAGAGATCCTTCACTTCTCCGCCTGTCGGCGGATTCGTTCAGGATGACAGTGACAAATGAAAAAAGACGAATTTATTATCGTCTTTTTTTTGTATATTTGAATCGCTGAAAGCGCTGAAATTGTCTGAATCGCAGAGGGCACCGAAGATTATGAATACGCTGAAGGATATAATAATTTTCAGCATGCTCAGCGTGATTCTTTCAGCGACTTCATATAATTCTGCGTATTCAGCGATTCAGACTATCTACGTCACCCCTAAACCAGTAAATACGAATTTAACTAAAGCGTAGGCGGAAAAAATTACAATTAACCCGATTGTCGCCCAAATTAAAATATCCTTTCCTTTCTGCACTTTTTCCTGATTGCCGGCCGCCAGCATCCAGGTAAACCCCCCGTAAATAAACATAATTAAAGCCAAAGAACCGACTATCCCTAAAACCGCATTAATGATTTTACCAATCAGAACATTCGGATTAGAAGCATTCGGGTCTTTATTTGTTGGATCAAGGGGGTTGGGGAGGGTGACGGCATTGGTTTTGCCTTGAGTAGCGGGGGAATCATTGGTATATCCTTGACTATGTAATAAATTTACAGGAATTATAGTAAAATTTAAAAATATTATCATTAACAATATAAAAATATATGTTAGATATTTTTTCATACATTTTAATTTAATTAGCTTATATTGTAATTAAAGCATAATTAATAATAGAAATAAAGGGAGAACGTAAGTTCTCCCTTTGCGAATAGCTTAGTGGATTTGATTCGGATGCAGAAATAATATTCTCATATCGCATTTTTCAATAGCGTAGATTTTAAAATCTTCCGCTA
>CAZXKB010000048.1:0-6014 GCA_964641285.1 uncultured Gammaproteobacteria bacterium
TTTCTAAATATCATTTGCAAAAATTTATAATGAAATTAATCGAATTTAAAATAATTTTATTTTAGATGCCATTTTTAATCCAATCCAAAATTTAACTATTAGTAATTATTAAATCAATATTTCTGCATTTTTATAACCCTATTTTATCGGAAATTCCCTGCAATGCTTTTAGGCCAATATCTAAAAAATCATCTAAAGTTAGCCCAGTTTTTTCGCATTCTTTTATAATTTCGCGGTCGCAATTAGCGGCAAAGGCTTTCTGCTTAAATTTCTTTTTTAATGACTCTAATTTTACGCTAGCTAATTTTTTATCTGGCTGAACCAAGGCGGAAGCGACAATTAAGCCGGTCAAAGTCTCGGCTGCCGCCAGTGAATGTTGCAGTTTGCCTTCTCTGTACTTACCTAAGTAAGCCGGGATTGATTCGTGCGTATAGCCATGAGAAATAATTGATTCAACTAAATATTCACTAGCTCCTTCCTTTTTTAAAATGTCTACGGCTTTAACGCAATGCTCTTTAGAGTTATTTTTGGTAAGGTCCCAGTCAATATCATGCAATAAGCCGATAATCCCCCACTCGTCTTCGTCTTCATTGAATTTCTTAGCTAAAGCTCTCATTATGGCTTCTGATTCAAAACAATGCATTTTTATAATCGGATCTTTAATATATTTATCCAATAATTCTTTAGCTTGGTTGTAATTAATGCCTAATTCCATGTGTATTGTTTTAAATTCGCATTTATTCTTGATTTTTCGGTTTCATTAAAGGGAATATTTGGCATTCACGGGCGGGTTTATTCATAAAAAAACTGAATAAACGTTCACTCATGCCAAACCCGCAAGTCGGCGGCATCCCGTATTCTAAAGCATCAACAAAATCTTTATCGTACATTTGCGCCTCCTCATCGCCGGCGTCCCGCAATTTTTGCTGCTGTTTAAACCTGTTGGCTTGCTCGATTGGGTCATTAAGCTCGCTATAGCCATTACCTAATTCCGTGCCGGCTATTATAGGCTGAAAACGCTGGCATATATATGGATTTAGTTCATCTACTTTTGCTAAAGGGGAAACTGTAATCGGCACTCCGACTAAAAAACCCGGGCCTTGTATCTTTTTACGGCAATATTTCCATAAATTATCAATGGCCCTGGTCAAACTAAAGCCTTTCTTATCATATTCAACTTTTAATTCTTTTAACTTATCTTCAATTCGATTGACATCGGCGCTTAAAATGTCAATATTAGTATGCTTCATTACAGTATCTCGATAATTATATCTTTCCCATTTTTTATTTAAATCAATTTCAAACTCCCCGATTTTAAATTGAAGAGTCATAAAAGTTTTTTGAGCAATATATTTAAATAATTCTTCTACTAATTTCATGCCGTCTTCGTAATCGGCATAAGCCCAATAAAATTCCATCTGTGTATAATCCTGCAAATGTTCAGAATCCATTCCTTCATTCCTGAATTGACGGCCAATTTCAAAAGTTTTTTCCAAGCCAGCTACCATTAATCTTTTTTGCCAAAGTTCACCCATAGAAATTCTTAAATAAACATCCATGTCTAAGGCGTTATGATGAGTAATAAAGGGCCTGGCATCCGCGCCACCGGTTGTGACTTCAAGCACTGGAGTTTCTACATCTAGAAACCCTCTTTTTACCATAAATTCACGAACGTTATGCCAAAATAAAGTTTTTTTATCAATAAGATTACGAACCTCCTTGTTAAAAATAATATCTAAATATCTTTTTCTATATCTTTCTTCTTCATCTTTTAAGCCATACCATTTCCCTGGTAATGGTCTTAAAGTTTTTGTTAATATTTTCCATTCACCAACTTTAAGGCTTTGTTCGCCTTTTTGAGTTATAAAACAAGATCCTTTGACTTCAATAAAATCTCCTATATCAATTAATTTAACAAAATTTTTATAATTTTCACCGCCGATTTCTTTTTTTGATAAGGCTATTTGCATTAAGTTTTGATCATTCTGCAAATGAGCAAAAGTAAGATTACCATGTGAACGCAAACTCCGTATCCGGCCAGCAATAATAATTTCTGTTTTTTCTTTTTCCAGTTTATTAAAATTTTCTAAAACTTGGCCAATTAAGTGAGTTCTAAGTGTTTTAGGCGGATAAGGGTTAGGGCCTAATTTTTTTAGTATTTGCAATTTTTTTAACCTTTCTTCATGTTCACTAACTTTTCCTTTCGTCATACTATTTTTGTTATTATCCATAAAATTTTTTATTAATATACGTTAAAATTATTTACAGCGTAAGTTATGTTATTTTAGTAAACCCAGTTAAATTTATGCTACTCGTTGCTAATTTTAGAACGACGACTACAATCAATAATTACCGCTAATTTTAATAACGTTTTTATTTAACCGAGTAAATCCTCATTTCTCCAATAATATTATTTTAAGATATTTTTAATTTAAAGTCAAAATAAAAAGCCATATTTATTACTAAATATAGCTATATATAAATACGTTAAAATAGCCAGACTATTCAACTTTTACAATTTCATAATTAGTAATGCCTTTCGGGGTTTCAACATACACTTTTTCTCCAGCTTTTTTGCTTAAAAACGCCTTGCCTAAAGGCGATTCATTCGATATTTTTCCTTGTGCCGGGTCTGCTTCATTAAAGCTAACAATTGTATAATATTTTTCCACACCATTGCTTACGGCTGTAATTTTTGAGCCCATGCCGACTTCACCGCTCGTATTTCCGTTCTTAACCACAGTTAAATTTTTAATCATTTGTGTTAACCTGGCAATTTGGCCTTCGTTAAACGCTTGGGCATCTTTAGCTTCTGCATATTCCGCATTTTCGCTTAAATCCCCCATGTCTTTAGCTTTTTCAATCCGTTCAGCAATTTCCATCCTTTTAACATCAATTAAATAATTTAATTCTTTTTTTAGTTTTTCGTATCCTTCTTGGGAAATTATTTGTTCCTCCATATTTTTACAAAATCATAGCCAGAAGCTATGAGAATAAAATTTTAAATTTTTTAAAATATAGTTTGAAATATACAACAATTAAAAAAATAATGCAAGAGGATAAAATAAATTCAAGATGCAAAAATCAAAGATTAAAATGACAAATAAAAATGTAAAATTGTTTCCCTCTTTTTTTTAAAACTAACTATTGAATTTTATTTTGTCATTTTCCATTTTATCTGCTTCTCTGTACGCTGTGCGGCTGTGAATTATTTAACTTTAAATCAATTAAGTTACAAATTTTAAACTATAAGTCATGCATTATAAGTTCCAACTATCGCTGAAACAATAAGTAGATATCCTATGCCCAGCGGATGGTTCATGTAAGGACTAAAAAAACTCACTACAGTGACTACAGCTAAGCCAATTATCAGCCCTAAAATAACTTTACTTTTTTTATTGTCATTTTGCCCTAGCAATCGCAGAGACGATACACCGGTAATGCAAATTTTGCCGAGCAAAACCAAATAAGCTAAAAGGCCCAATAACCCGAGCTTTAACCAAATATCCAGCCATCCCCACTCAAAAGCATAAGTAGTATATTGGCCGGTTAAATTTGAATGCTTAACTCGCGGGTCGCTGGTATTATAAGTTGCCGTAGTTCCAAAACCAAGGCCAATTATCGGCGCTTTTTTTATTTTAGTCCATACGACCGGTAATAAAGCCCATCGAGAAGACACGGCGGCTTCTCCAGTTAATTGGCTCATGCGTTCTGATAAAAGCTGGGTAGTGGCAAAACCGCCAACAGGAGCTGGGTAAGGGAATTTTACAACAGTAACAATAAAAACAACGCTTAATATTAAAGAAATTATTAAAACACCACTTATTTTTAACAGCTGTCTCCAACTATTTAACCATAAAATTATAAAGCTATAGAATAACAAACCAGCCGCTAAGCCAATCCAGTTACTGCGGGAAAAGGAAATTAAAATAACAGAAAGGAAAAAAGTAAGAAGTAAAAAGTAAGAAGTAAAAATTTGACTAAAAGCTATGCTTCCTGTTGAAAATCCGGCCTTTTTCTTTTTGGATAGTAGCAGCATTAAAAATATAAAAAAACCAATCAAAATAAAAATATGGGATTGAAAAAAGATACGGTAAAACCCTCCCTGAATTTGGGTTATTTCCCCTACTCCTGATACTCTAACCCAACGATATAATTCGTAAATTATACCATTAATATTATGAGAAAAAACAAATAATAGAAAAAATGTCTTTACGCTTAACCAGACAATAGAAGCTGTAAAAATTTGTAAAATGATTTTAATGGGCGAATGTTCGGCTTGGTCCTTATTATGATAATTTAGAGTGTTAAAATATTTATCATCTCTAAATAGACTATAAATTGGAAAAATTAAAGCAAAATATAACCAGCCGTTAAAATCAAAAAAAATATTATTAAAACTGTTATGATTTATAAATCCGTTAACCAACCCCCAAGCGATAAAAATAAGAAGAATTAAAAAATATGGAATAAAATCATAAGAAGTTAAATTTTTTATAAAAATTTTATCTTCTTTTTTCTTTATTAAGTAATTTATATAAATAGCCAACCAAACTGCCATTATTATTATCCATAAAGCCATGCGAATTGATATTACCAGTCCGCTGTACTCAAAATAAAATAGATAGCCCTTAGACCCTACAAATAATTCAGCCAGTAATATTCCCAGTCCATATTCAAATTTATATAATGACAATACTAAGGTTAAGGCAATAATAACCCAAAAACAAACGGCATTATACGCTGGTAAAAGATATCCGAAAAGAGATAATAACTCGGCTAAAAAAATGAATAAAAAGGTAGTTTTAAATATTTTGCCAAAGAGTTGCATATTATTCCAATAAATATTTTTTAATATCATCTTTACGCTCGCTTGATTCTTTTATTACAATATCAACATATTTTTTATATTCCTTAACATTATTAAACTGATTTAAAATAATTTGTTTAGCACAAAACTTTTCTTTTTCCTCACTCAAATAATCCTGGTAACTACTCCATGTCCATTTTTCAGCTTTAGCTATTTTATGAATTTCCGAATTGCCATTGATATAAGCGGAAACGTAAAAAAGATATTCGTTAGTTGTAATTTGAACTGAATTGTATGGGCCCTGAAAAAGAGAACCAATGCGATTATATCTAAAATTAAAATAGTTTGTATAACCACCGCCTAATTTATGAAAAAATTTCATTACGCCGTCATTCATTGTTTGTTTAATTAAAAAATGATAATGATTTGGCAATAAAATAAAACAAACAATATCAACAAGAGCGATAGAAGGAGCTAAGCTCCCTACAGGGAGCTTAGCTCCTTTCCTTTTTAAATAATTTCTTCTATATAAACTTCCAGATATTTCAATATTATTAAACTCTTTTATACTTCTTAAAAATCTTAAATAATCTTTATCATCCATAAAAATTTTCCGCTTGTCTACACCACGGTTATAAATATGATAATAATTTCCATTTTGAAAATGTACTTTACGCATATTAACTCTGAAAATCACAAATTAAATTCCGCTATGTCCCCTACTTTTATATTATTCTGATCGCACCAGCCGGCGTTAACTTCCAAAACGTAATTTATCGGTAAAGGTGAACTGTATCTTCTGGTTGGACTATTGCCTTCGGGCTGGGCATTTTTGTCGATTTTTATAATCTTATTATTATCCAGCCAGACAATGTCCAAGGGAAAATTCATATTTTTCATCCAAAAACGCCTAACCTGTTTATCGGGAAAAACAAAAAGCATTCCTTTATTCTCGGCTAAAACTTCTCTATTGCTTAAACCTTGCTGCCATTTATCAAACACATCCGCTATTTCCAATTCTAGGGCATGCCCGTTAATAATTATGTATGGTGATTGGATTGACGAACTAGGCCTAATATTTTCCTTGATTTGAAAAAAAAGAAACCCCCCAATCATTAAGATTGGTAAAAGATATATTAATTTTTTCATAGTTACAAATTACGAGTTATTATTTATAAGACCATGCTTCTTTTTTATAACCTCC
>CAZXKB010000049.1:0-2146 GCA_964641285.1 uncultured Gammaproteobacteria bacterium
CGAACATGCATATTTTTCAAGACATTTACCTGGTCGGGCATGGGGCCCAGCATTTTTTCCACCAAAAGAAGAATGCGAGTGTGGTGCCTGGAATAGTTCAGAATGTTCTTGTGGTAAATATGATACTGGTTGGCGATACCATCAACATAGAATGCTTGATGAAATTCAAAAGGGCAAAGACCCTATTTTATACTTAAAGAAATTTTTATGAACGAATTAACCAAACCAACCGAAAAACAAATTAACTATATTACCTTTTTATTGAGCGAAAGAATCTGGACAAGCCAAACCATTCAGAAACTTATCAGCGAATTGCCTACCCACGATGCAGAGCATACCGATTTAAGGGCTAATTATTGGAAAGTTATTTTAGAAAAGAAAATTGAAAAGAATTTAACCAGAAGTATGGCCAGTGATTTAATCGGATTTATAGGGAGTGGCCATCACAATAAAAAGATAATTAATATTTTTCGTAACTATAATTTAATTTAAGCCAAAAATATGACAGAAAATATAAAAGAACAATTAGCGGATGAAGCTGGATTAATAATCTGTGGTAAAAAAGACGGAGAATTAGAGTTAATTGGTGATGATAACGCTTGGGAAAGATACGAGTGCTTATTAGATAACTATAACGCAATGGCAATGCCATTTTAAAGGTCGTTAAATAGGAGATTAAATATATGAATAACGATTTATCAAACAAAATTATCACTATTACCGGCATAGAGCAAAAGGTTACGACTAACGGAAAAAATCTTTACAAAATTAAAGATCAGGACAATAAAAGTTATCAACTTTGGAAAACCAAACAGGATGGCACTGACTCCGTGGCTTATCAAAATATGGTTAGCCTGCCTAACAATGGTCTTAATCAAACTGTCAAAATAGCCTATCGGGAGCAACAAAGCACTTACCAAGATAAACCGATAACCTATCGTAGTATTGTAACAATGGAAGTTTCAACAGAACCGGTTAGCACTACTGTTAATAATATTGCTAAATCACGAATTGGACAAAAAGATGATGAGGAAAAATGGAATAATATCAGTTTTGGCAAATGTAAACACGCCTATTTGTTAGAGGCTTTTAAAAATGGGGGGGATTTAAAGAATGCCGAACCAATAGCGGAAAAATGGGCTGATGCTTCTATGCGGAGATTAAAAAAGGATGAATTACCAGAACCAGAAGATGAAATTAAAATAGAGGACATACCATTTTAGGGACTAAATCACTGTCCCTTTCATAAATAGCTGTTTAAAGCGTGTAAAGGGAGGAATCTGCTTATTACGCTCAAAACAGCAGCCAAATCTTTAAGATTTGGCGCATATATAGGAATAAGGGCGGCTATCAGCCAAAGGTTGAGCCACACTTCCTATATTTACGTTAAATTTTAAACAGGCAAAGTCTTGTCGTGCCGTTAATAGCCCGTTTTATTATATAAATATGGATTTCTTTTTCAGAGTAAAAAACAACCTTGTTTTAGAGGGAAAACATAGGGTTCAAATAGGAGAAGCATGGCCGTTATACTTATATTGTGTGATGTGGCAAAATGCCAATCCAGGTAAGGAAATAAGATTTTTTATGAAAAATTTTATAGACGCTCAAAATCTTGGGGTGGCCGAAACGGAAATAGTGGATAAAGAAACCATTTTGTCTTGGATAAAAAGACTTGAATTTTATGCCTATATTATGGCGAAATATATTGACGGAAACTTTTACGGAATTACGGTTACTAAGCCGATAAAATTAAAATCTGTATTAGTTAACTAATATATTTATATATATATTTATTAACTAATATTTGTTAACTAATACAAAAAAATAAATTTGGAAAAAAATATGAAAAAAGCATTAACATCTTTTTCCGGCACAGTAAAACAATTTAAACTTTATCTTAAAAACTTTGAGCTGAAGAATTATTTTGGTCGCCGGAGTGATTTTTACAGGGGAAAATATTATCATAAGGGATTTAATAAACTAAAATAAAAAAATGAAACAAAAACAAAAAGTGATTATCCTGATTGTCGCAGTCAGCTTGGGCGTAGCTTCAACTTGTTATGCCTGGCAAAAAACTAACCAGGAAATTTTAACAGAGAGAACAAAGATAACCTACAAGGCATTCCGGCACTTACCAAAAAATTTA
>CAZXKB010000050.1:0-8804 GCA_964641285.1 uncultured Gammaproteobacteria bacterium
TTTGATCGTATCTACTAAATCCTCATAAGTGTCCTGCACGTCTTCGCTTGTCAGCTCGTCCTGATTTTCCTCCAGTTCATCTTTGGCGGTTTCCACCGCGTCTAAGGCTGTGTCAATCGCTGACTGAGCGCTGATTCTGGTTTTTTCCAGGGTAATTCTCGTCTGGGCTAAAGAAATTTCCGCGTTTTCAATTGCGGCCTTAGCGTCGGCAATTTCATCATCAGTAGCCCCAGCCATGGTTTCGTCATAATCGGCCCGCGCTTTCTGGTAGCTTAAATAAGCCTTATTTAAATCATATTCAAGATCATCAGTTTTAACAGACGCTAACTGGTCGCCTTTTTTAACTAGATCTCCTTCGCTTACGTATAACTCTGTAACTTCCAGCCGATCCCCGCTAACAGAAAAAGATAATTCTACTCCGTCTTCAGCCACGACCTTGCCGTCGGTTTCTACCGCTGCCTGAATATCCTCACGTTTAACTGTCCACTCCTTGGCTTTTACAACTCTCTCTTCTGATTGGCCACGATTAAAAAAATAGTAAACTGATCCGGTGCCAATTATAATTATAGCCAAACCAATAATAAACTTCTTGTTTTTAAACATGCCTAAAAACCCCTTTGTTTTCGCCTGCTTACTTTCTTCTAAAATTGATTGCATAAATTTTTATTTTTACAATTTTATAATAATTCGCGTGTCCCGCATTCGTAGTGCGGGTTCCGCATAGCAGAATGACGTTATCTCATGATTAACACAAATGAAGCTATTTTCCTGTCACTCACGCTTTCATCCAGCCATACCTGAATCATTTTATCAGCAGTAATATCAGCCAAGGTGGCTTCTATCATTTCTGGTTCGTCACTACCTCCGGTTATGTCCGACTTTAGCATCTGGATTCCGACCGGTATCGTAATAATTTCCTCGCCAGAACTCATCTCTTTCATGCGCTCCAGCATAGCCGCTCGGCTGTCCTCGTCCCATTCTCCGCCTGGACGTCCGCCGCCTCTTATAACCATCCGCTGCCCGCCAGCGCCATTAAAAGTCATATTTAGATTGCCTTGCTGGCCTTCGCCCTCCTCGTCATCGCCGGCTTCACTGTCAGATTCTTCGCCGCGCTGGGACCGCTCCATTTTTAAAATGGTTACTTCATTGCCGATAATAGATTTCACCAAACCGCTAACATCTGCCTGCTTCTCCGGCTGGCCAAAATCCGGACGCCGAAAAGCATTCCGGTTGCCATTATCAACCGCCTGCTTGCTGCCGCAAGCGGTTAAAGTTAATAAAGATAAAAAGGTAATAAAAAATACCGCAAAAACAGTAGTTTTTCTCATAAAAATATAATTAATAATTTATTAAGTCATCTATGTATTAATACGTAATTTTAACAAATTTTCTTTAAATAAAGCAATGTTATTTAATATAAAAAAACAAAAAAATCGCTAAATTTAGCGAATTTAATAAAAAAACCGCAGCTGTTCCTGATTTTAGAGACTGCAGTGATATGGAATTTGACTAAAAAACAACACCTCTGTTTAAGGTGCTGTTTTTATTATGCTTTTAGTAAGACTGATTGTTTTGTCAACCTCTTTGTCTTTAAATTCGCGTGTGCCACATTTGTAGTTGTGGCTTTTCCCGTTAGGGAAAATAACGTTATTGCGTCTGCGTATTGCTAAATCCGCCTAACTTCTCGCCAAATCCGCGCATGCCCTTATGACCGCCAAACTTACCAAAACCACCATGCTCAATGCCTAATTCCTCCATAATAGCTCTGCCTTGCTCCATATAATTATGAGCTTCGACATAGCGGGAAAAACTGGTTTCGTTAATTTTCTCCAGCATCGGAGAGTCTTCGCCAACCGCTTGTACCCAGGCGTCATAATCGCCGGCGGTAATAGCGGCCTGGACCGCTTCTTGCTTAGCTTGCATTTCCGCGCGCTTAGCTTCCATTTGCGCCTGCATTTCCGCTTTCTCCTCCTCACTTAAATTCTGCCATTTATGCATCTTAAATCCGCAGGGCGTATCAGCGGTAGTATCAGCGGTGTTGTCCTGAGCAAAAGAACTTAAGGCAATACCGGCAACTGCTATTAAAGCCACTAAGACCGCGGCTCCAGTCATTAAAATATTTGATTTTTTCATATTTATTTGCCTCCTGCCATATTTAGCTGGATTCAAGCCATGATATGGTAAAAGGCATTTATTTAATTGTCAATTTACCCTGGGTAAGAGATCTCGTTAGGGCTCCCTACTATAATAATACGCAAATAATTTATTTTTCTTCATTTAAAAACGGTCTTGGAGAAGGTTTAAAAATTCCCGGTTTTTTCGGCAAATGTTTATTATTTTCCCAGGGGCCTAAAAAAGGAGGGCGCCTAAAGAATTCCCGGCCCGGACCCATGGGCATTATTCTCGTAACCTCAAAAATACTTTCCTCTAAAAGCTTACCCATTAATCTTATCGGCGTACCGGTGGCTAATATCATTTCCGGCGCAAACGTAGCTTTATTCATTAGTATCAACCATTCCTTTCTTTCCATATCCAAAAGCACAAATTCATTATCGGAAATTTTATCTATTAATACGCCGGTTAAAAGACCGCGGTCGGGATTAGCCCACATCCCCATTCTCCGATTAATAAACCTTTCATAAAAGGGCGCTCTTTTGCCTAAAATATCATCAATTTTCTGGCCCAGGCCAGCTACATAAAGTCCGCCGCCCAAGAACATGCTTAAAGCAATACTGCCGATGATAATGCTCAGCAAGGAATAGCGATAACCCTTTTTTGTATGCTTTAAATTAAAATAAGCCACCATGATAAATACCAGCAAAAACAGCAGCCAAAAATAAGGCGCAGTCAGGATAATAAACTTAAGCAAACTTCCGCTAATATGCTCATACATTCGCCAGTCATTGTTTAGCAACATGAATAAAATCATAGCAAAAGCCAAACTGCCAAAGAGCAACGATGAAACACCTCCGCCCCAGATCAAATAATTTTTAAGTAAAAACTGCCATCTGGGCCGAGGAGTCAATTTCTTTTCCTTAATGGCTTTAATAATTTTTTTATCAAGAGTATTGTCTTTGTTCATCTAATTAAATTTTAATATTTTGCTTTTCCAGTTCCTCCCTGAATTCTTTTTTCGCCCGGTTAATAAGCGAGGCCACCGTACCCATGGGCTTTTTAATAATATCGGAAATTTCCCGATAGTCTTTTTCCTCCAAATATTTTAAAACCAGTATTTCCCGGCACCGGCTATCTAAACTCCCTAAAACCCGATTAATATTTTTTTTAAAAAACCGGGCATCCATTTCCCTGGCTAAATCCAAATCGGATGCCAATTTTTCCAAAACATCTTCTTCTAAATCAAAGATGGCCACCTGGGGCCTGACTTTATTCTTCCTATAGTTACTAATCACCTGGTTATGGGTAATGCGGTAAATCCAGGAAGAAAACTTTAAATCAGAATCAAAGTCGCGCAAGTTTTCATAAACTTTAAGAAAAACGTCCTGTAAAATATCTTCGGCTTCCTCATAACTGACATTGGTAATCCTTAATATATAGTTCAGTAATTTTTCTTCGTAGCGCTTAATCAGATGCAAAAAATAACTTTGATTGTCCAAAGTTAAAACAACTAATTCTTCATCAGTTTTATCCTTCCCGTCTTTAATGGCCAAATGCCCAGGCTCTTGGGAATCATTAATTTTCACCATGAATATATTATACTATCTATTAATTATTACGCAAGCTAAGCCATTTTTCTTGCAAAAAAATTTATTCCTAAAACTTTCTAATAAATAAAAGAATTACGTAATTAATTACGTAATTCTTTTTTGTGGGCCGGGTAGGATTCGAACCTACGAAGGCGTACGCCAGCAGATTTACAGTCTGCTCCAGTTGACCGCTTTGGTACCGACCCGGGTATTGACAATTAACAATTGACTATTGACAATTGACTATAAATGTAAAGATTTTTTAAAGCCACCGAGCTGTTTTGCGATTGATTCTGATTGATCTAGCATTATTAAAAATAAATTTTTACTAATAATCCCTATCTCTTTCATGACTTCAAAACAAGCTACTACTTCATTTATTGAACCAAGGGATTTCTCAAGATAGCGAGCAAACTCCTTGTCTGACTTCATGGCAGATCCTTCGGCAATGTTAAGAATAATTGATAATCCTGCTCTTTTAATCTGATCTTTTAAACTATAATCTTCTGCTTTATTAGTTATTTTTAAAATATTCTTATAATAAACTATCGCATTTTTATAAACAGGAAAATCTCGAAATCGAAATGTTTTCATATTCAAAATTATTGTTAATTGTTAAATGTCAACTGTCAATTGTTATTTCCTGAGCCGTCGCAGGGACTCGAACCCTGGACCCCATCCTTACCATGGATGTGCTCTACCAACTGAGCTACAACGGCATATCAAAAATAGACTTGGTTAAAAAAATACTGTCTAAAAAACAGTATAAACATTTTTTCTAACTTAACTAAAGTATATAATTTAAATTACAATTCGTCAATCTTTTCCTTAAAATCAGCTAATTTTTGATTTTCCGGATTGACTTTTACTAAATTATCATAAGCTTCTAAAGCGGAAATCTTATCTTTTTTAATTATACTAATTTCCAATTTAGTGTCAAGATAGCGAGGATTATTTGGCTCTAATTTAAAAGCTTTATTAATACTGGCTAAAGCACCATCAAAATTATCCGTAGCTTTATCCACTATAGCCAAATCAAAATAAACACCGGCTAATTGGCTAGTAATATCCCTGGCATCCTCTTCTTCTGCCAAGCCCCCCCTGCCATCTTCCACAGCCAGGGGAGTTGGACTATAAGTGCTCTCTTCTTTTTCTAATAACTTTAAAACATGCTCAAAGGTCTGCTTAGCTTCATGATAATCTTTGCGCTCAAAATATAAATCGCCCAAACTCTTAAACGCTTTAATATTTTTACTATCTAAGCCAATAACCTCAACCAATTTATCCTCGGCCTTTTCCAAGTCTTCTTTTTTAATTAAATCCTCTATATCGGCAAACAACTTATTTATTACCTGTTGCCCCTTCTCTCTGTTAACATCATTAATGCTATGGCTTTCTTTGTATTCGGCCAGTCTTACCTGCCCCCACTTAAAAAAATTACCAATGGCTTGGCCAATGGGTTTTACCACTCTTGCTATTTTAACATAATACTTAAAAAAATTTCTTTTTATACGGTTGCTAATAATGCGCTCTTTAAATTTTGACTCTCTCTCAGCTTGAATGCTTTCTATGTCCAGATTAGCTAAAACAGGAAACTTTCTCACCGCAATTATAATAATAACCGCCAAACTTATTAATATTAAAATTAAAGGAATGATATTAAACATAATAATTATAATTCAAATGTTGCAAATTTTTATTCAAATACTACAAATATTTTATCTAAATTAAAATCATAATAATATTTATTTAAAGTATTTGCATCTATATATAAATTTGAATTATTTTTAGGTTTCTATCTCGCCAATTTCAATCTGTCCAGCACTGCCGAATAAATTCATTTTTGCCATAACTACCTTTTCTACCGCTTTAATAGTTGGCCGAAGCAAATTTCTTGGGTCTGTTTCGTCTTTATTACTAAGGCACATATCTATTAAAGTCTGGCAAAAAGCTAATTTAATATCACTGCCAATATTAATTACGTTTACCCCTTCTCGAATAGCATTCTTGATTTTCTCATCCTCTACGCCGGAACCACCATGGAGAACAAAGGGGATTTTAGTTTGTTTTTTAATGTCTTTTAACAAACCTATCAAAACATCTTCATTTTCGTAAACTCCGTGAGCTGTGCCAATCGCCGCCGCCACTGTATCCACCTTGGTTTCTTTAACGAATTTAACCACATCTTCTAGTCTTGCTATCGGGATATTTTTGATCCTATCTCCGGCCTTTCCATGTCCTCCGATTATAGCGCCTACCTCGCCTTGTACCCATACTCCTTTGTTATGCGCCATATCAACTACCTGCTTAGTCAGGCTAATATTTTCGTCCAGCGGTAAATTAGAAGCATCAATATGCACAGAAGTAAAGCCGGCGTTAATACACTCAAATACAGAATCAAAACTTCGGCCATGGTCCAAATGCAAGGCGATAGGAACTTGGGTGGCAATATTTTTAGCTACCGTAGATACAATATGGGTAGTTGGCTTAACCCCCATATACTTAATGGCTCCTTCTGATACCTGGATTATAGCCGGTGACTTAACATGCATAGCCGCTCTGGCTACACCTAAAACCGATTCTAAATTATGGACATTAAAAGCGCCCACTGCATACCCTCTCCGCTGAGCTTCTTTTAAAATATCTTTAATATGGATAAGCATAAAATATAATCAAAAGCTTGAATATAATACCTGAATTAACCTTTTATTTAATTATGGCTTTAACTACTTTATAAAATTCATCAACATCTAAACTGGCTCCGCCAACCAGCATGCCGTCTAAATTTTCCAAACCCACAAATCCTTTAACATTCTTACTATTAATGCTACCACCATAAATAATCTTAAAATTATTTTTCACGATTTTCATGCCGAACATATCATTCAGGGTTAATTTAATTACTTTATGGGCATACTCGGCTTCGCTTGGCTCAATGGCGGTACCTGAGCCAATGGCCCAAATCGGTTCATAGGCAATAATAATTTGCTGATTGCCTACAATATCTATTCCACTTAAGGCTTGCTGCATCTGGTCAAATAAAACAAAATCTCTTCGGTCGGTTTTTCTCTCGTCCCAATTTTCCCCAATGCAAATTATCGGTACTAAATCTTCTATACTTAAAACTGCTTTAGTTTCCCGATGAATCATTTCGTAATTTTCCATTAAAAATTTACGCCTTTCCGAGTGGCCGATAATTACATACCTGCACCCAGCTTCTACCAGCATACTGGGGGAAATTTCTCCGGTATAAGCCCCTTTGCCTTCCCAAAATACGTCCTGGGCACCTACTTTGATCTTACTTTCCTTAAAAATCTTTTTTATTTCTAAAAGAGATATAAAATTAGGGCAAACTACTATAGTGCCTTCTGCAATTCCCTTGAATTTAGAATTTATTTTTTTAGCCAAGCTTAAAGTTTCCGCTAAGCCAAGCTTCATTTTCCAATTAGCAATAATTATTTTTTCCTCACTCATATAATTATAATTAATATTTAATAATTAAAAAGTTACTAACAACTACCATAAATTGCCAGTTGCCAATTATAAATTTCTTGTTATATTATACCACCTGAATAATTAAAAAACAACGGCTAATCTTCTGTCCAGGCATAATTGTCATATGCCCATTCAACCAGCTGTTTAGTTTGGGTAAAGCGTGAATTTTTATTTGGGCAGCCTAAAATTACCGCTATTATTTCATTACCCTTTTTATTAATAAACTTGCCAACAAAACAATAACCGGCCGATTTAGTAAAACCGGTCTTACCTCCTAAAATTTTTATTCCGTTTTGGGGAAAAATTTCCAGTAAAACATCGGTATTGTTTACGCTCACCTTTCTGCCGCCCAAGGTATGGAATTCATATTTTTTAGTTAAAGTCACCTCCCTAATCCTTCTCTCCGCTAAAGCCGCTTGGGCCATGCAGGCTACCTCTTTGGCAGTGGAGATATTGGCTGGACTAAAACCGATAGTGTCCACAAAATTGGTATGTTCTAACCCCAATTCTCTTGCTTTAAAATTCATGCTTAAAAGAAACTCTTCTTCGCTCATGCCGGTAGATCTGACCAGGGCTTTAGTAGCCGTATTGGCTGATCCGACCAAGCTTAAATAAAATAAATCCTTTAAGCTGATTTCTTCTCCGCTGTTTAAATATATTTTACCTCCAACTACTATGTCTTGAGGTTTAACTTCATAAGTAGACTCCCAACCGGGATTATGGTTAAGAAATACTAAGGCCGTAATCAGTTTTGTTATACTGGCAATGGGTGTTTCCCTGTCAGCTGCTTGATCAAAAATAATAGTTTCACTTCCACTGTCCAGCACCGCACCGTTATTTGCCTCAAGGAAAATCTCTGGCGCTGTCTGGCTTTTTGCAGGCGGTAAAATAATATCATCACCAAATTTATTTAACACTGCGCTTAATCCCTGATAATTTTCAACTACTGCTTCGTTAACGCCTAAAACCATACCCTTATTATCCTGGGGTATTTTCAAGGGATTATTTTGGCCAAGTAGAATAATCTGGCTATCCGAACTATCGGATAAACATAAACAGCACGCTAAAAAAATAAAAACAAAAATTAAAGCTATTGGCAGCATGGGGATGCGCATGGGGATTAAATTTTAAATTATAATATATTAATCTCCTATTTTAGTTTGGTTACTTTTATACTTTTTTATTAAATAGTCACGATATAGCCAAAAAATTTCCGCTTGATTAATTATCTCCTGTTCACATACGGGAAAAGGCTTTTCCAGGGTTGATTTAAAAAAGTTGACAAAACGGCCAAAGTAAAGCGGTTTTAAAGCCTCTATTAAACCGGCATTAAGATCAGTTTTGTCATAAGCATAAACTATATCATAAATAATTTTGCACCATAGTGAATCATTAATCTCAATACTCTCCTTTTCATACATTTTTTCAATTTTTTTAAAAACCTTGCCGCTTAAACCTCGCCTTAATATATCTTCATTTGTCCTAAAATTAAAAATTGAAGTGGCTTTCATGCCCTTATAATCAATGCCTAGGGTTTGTGGTTTTTCCAAATCTTTCTTACCGAAAAACGGCACTTCTTTCCTCGCCTTTAAATTGAGCCATTTA
>CAZXKB010000051.1:0-8609 GCA_964641285.1 uncultured Gammaproteobacteria bacterium
TTTTATTCATTGTTTTAATAATTTTGGCAAAATTTTTATTTATTTATTTCAAGCAAAGCTGATTGAGCCGCTGTTATCAAAGGATAAACAGTGGGGGCGGCAGTTAAGAGGGGATGGGTAGAGATTTGCAGATTATAAAAATCATAAACAGTCATTTCTTTCTGAATGCCTAAGGCCAAGATATTTATCATTTCGCTGGTACTTTCCGGGCCGGCTATTTGCGCTCCAAGTAAAACTTTGGATTTTTTAGAAAAAATCAGTTTAACTTTAATGTTTTCCGTGTTGGGCAAAGTTCCTGGGTGATGGTTAGGACACTCACTGGCACCAACCACTATATCAAGGCCATTTTTTTTAGCTGTATTTTCAGTTAGTCCGGTCCCGCCTAATACTAAACCGTTAATATATGTAGAAAAGCAAGAAATCGTTCCCTTATTTTCTTCTTTATTTTTTTGCTCATATAAATTACCGGTTGCGATTCTGGCTTCCGTAGCGGCGGTGGAAGCCAGCATTATCGGAATATTCTTTCCGGTGAAGAAATCTTTTGTTTCCGCGCAGTCGCCGACGGCAAAGATATCGGGAATATTTGTTTTCATGTATTTATCAACCCAAATGCCTCCGTAATCGCCTGTTTTTATCCCGGCTTCTTTGGCTAAATCAGTATTAGGTTTTGCTCCGATGGATAAAATTATTAAATCGGCCGGGATAGTATTGCCATTGCTTAATTTTATTGCTTCCACCTTGTCTTTCCCTGATATTTCCTCAACTGATAAATTTTTATGAAGTTTAATCCCTTTCTGCTCTAACTTTTTTTCAGCCGTAATTGCGAATTCTTGGTCAAAAGTGGTAATTAAGCAATGCGCTAGTTTTTCCACGATACTGATGTTTAATTTTTTTAGACTGCTTAATTCTTCCGCCAGTTCAACGCCGATAAAGCCGCCGCCAATAATTATAATATTTTTTGCCTTTAAGACTGCTTGGCGTAATTTTTTCAGATAAGAAAGGTCTTTTTTAATAAACCAGACACCTTTTTTATCAATACCCTTGAGAGGAATCAAAATCGGCTTTGAGCCTGTGGCTAAAATTAATTTATCATAATTTATTTTGTTGCCGTTATTAAGCGATATTATTTTTTTATCCGAATCAATTTTTATCACCTGATTTATCAATAATTTAATTTTATTTTCCTCTAAAGATTTATCCGAAACAATATTTTTTTCTACTGAATCCAGACGATTAAAAATATAAGGAATACCGCAGGGGACTACTTCTTTCTCCCTGTCTCGAATTAAGGTAATTTTTTTTAAAGGATTATTTTTCCTGGCTGTAATGGCCGCCACCAGACCGGCCGGGCCGCCGCCAATAATAGCTATATCTGTTTTTATCATAGTTTTGTTGAATTTATTTTTAAAATTTTAATTATTCCTAAAATAAAATTAATTCTCGGTACTTTTTTCATATAGCCTTCATAAGATTTACCAAATTTTTCAAGACAGGATTTATCCGCCCAAAACATATCTCTGTGCAAAATGATTATTACAGGAATACCTATGATTAATACAAGCCAATGTTGAGATATTAGGATAAAGGCAAGACTAAGCAGTATTCCGGCTAAAAATTGAGGGTGCCTGACAATACTATAAACTCCGGAAGTAACCAGTCTGGTTGTAGACATATAACTTTTGCCTTTTGGGACTTTGCCTCTTTTCCTAAATTCATAAATTGGCAGCCAGCCAAAAATAGCGGATAGTATCCATAAAAAATAACCGATATATTTAAAAATTAAAATTCGGCCGTAATCAAAAAATATAATAAATAAGATAATTTGGGCCACTATTAAAGCAGTGAGAATAATCATTTCCAAAAGCATTTTTTTATCTTTTTTCCAATCTTCCATATTTTTCGTTAGTAAAAATTAACATCACATAATGTGGTGCGGATGATCTGAAGTTTTTTCCAATCCGACCAACGGGAGGATTAGGAAAAAATTTACAGATATCCGCTGTTATGCGATGTGCGCTCGCTCCGATCCGCCAGCCGGCGGAGAGGGCGAGCAAACAGAGCAGAACTGTGGAACCATCCGCACCACATTATGCAAAATGTTAGCGAGCAACCCCGAGCGATAGCGAGGGGGAGCGAGTGCATTTTGCATAACAAGTTATATGCGAATTTCTTGTTTTTTAGTTAAAAATTAGTTAAAATTGTATTATAAATTTCTAGATATAAACATTTATGCCAGGAAGTTATATTTATCCAAGTAAAGACCCGATGTATAGATTGGGCCAGGAAATGAAGTTGCGCAACTTTAGTAAAAAAACAATTTCTTCTTATTTGTATTATAACAAGGAGTTACTAAGATTTGCAAATAAAAGTCCAAGTGAAATAAACAAACAAGATATTAGGGATTATTTGGATTGTTTAATAAATTTGGGCAGATCATACGCAACTATAGATTTAGTTATTAATGCTTTTAAATTTTACTATGGACAAATAATGCAAAGAAAATTTTTCATTTCTGATTTTGGCATAAAAAGACCCAGGAAAGAGAAAAAATTGCCCATAGTTTTGTCTAAGCAGGAAATTATTAAAATGATAAATGTTATTGGCAATATCAAGCATAAGTTGATGATTCAAATTCTATACAGTTCCGGATTACGGGTAAGCGAATTGATTAATTTAAAAATTGATGATATAAACTTTAACCGGCGCACTATCACGGTTAAGGCCGGTAAGGGCAAAAAAGACAGAATTACCATAGTCTCCAGAATTGTTTTAAAAAATATTGAAAGATATCTTTTAGAATATCAGCCGTTAATTTATTTATTCGAGAGCCATGAGGCCGGAACAAAGATAAATGTCCGAACAGTACAAGTGATAGTGGCTCAAGCGGTCAAAAGAGCCGGATTTAATAATAAATATACAGCTCATAGCTTGAGACATAGTTTTGCTACTCATTTATTGGAAAACGGGGTAAACTTAAGATATATTCAGGAATTGTTAGGGCATGCCAGGCTGGAAACTACGCAAATTTATACAAAAGTGGCCGTAAATAAATTAAGTGAGATTAATGATTTATTAGTATTATGAACAATATTATTAAAATTAGAATTATTTTATGGTTAGGCTTGGCCGCGGTAGTTGGCTGGCTTTTATATATGGGCATAGTGCCGAGCGGACAGATTGCTTATGTTAAGGATTTTACCAAGGATAATTATTTTATCAGAAAGTTAACTCCAGAAGAAAGAGTGGGGGATATGATTGACGGCAGCCAAAAGATTATGGGCGACCCGGTTTATTTTACCCTGCGCACGCCCAGGAGATTTGATAAAGCGAAATTATCTATAAAATATAGAAAACAAGAAGCTGAGCTTCCTATCGGAAGCTCAGCTTCTCTAATTGAGGTCGGCGTACTGGCTGATAAAACCATCTGGCGGTATGACCTGCAGCCAATAGAGAATGAAATTATTGACCAACTGGCTTTAGTTTGGGATGTTATTCGTCAGGACGGCTTGATACTACTACAAAAAGAGAAAAAGTTTAATAGTATTGATGAATTTTTAAATAATTTACCTAACAGAAAAGAGATGGCTTTATACAATTATGATTTAAAGGAAGAGTTTTTATTGCCTGATTATGAGGCTAGTGAAGAAGTGTATACGATTTCTAACCCCCTAAGAGGTAATTACCAATTTTATACCTATATCAAAGATGAAATTTTAGATTTTAAATTTATTATTGCGGATATAAACCAGAATACGGATTCTGATCCGGTTAATTTAATTTTGTATTATGACGAGGAGGTGATTGATTCACGTTCCTTGCCCGACGATGGTATCTGGGCAGACAGCGGTGAGCAGAGAGAAGCGCGCGAATTAAAATTTAACTTAAGCAATTTACCCGAAGGTGTTTATAAACTGGAGTTGCGTGCTAATGATGATATTATTACCAAGCAGATTATTACTAAGCAGAAAAAATTAGCTTTCAATAATAAGTTATGGCTGGCCGGGACTGACCGGGAGGATATTGTATTGCATACCGACAGCAACCGAGTCGACGTACAAACTGTAAATCCCGCAAAATTACAGACTATTAAAACCGGAGACAAGGAATTGGCTATTAGCCAGACTTATAAGCAATTCAGTCAAAATTTAGATGGTACATCTACCGAAGTAATTTTAGCCAAAGACGATATTATTATTGCCGGAGACGAGGTTTTTAGCTTTAGCCAAGAAGCAATGATCAATCCGCAGTTTAAAAAAATCATCCCCAACCTGGACATTACAAAAGAAGGAATAAGCTATATTTTAGCTGGATATTCAATTCCTGAAAGCGAAGAAAACTGGAAAATAGCTCAAGCTGAATTTGATTTAGCCCAGGCTTACCGGGAATTTTATAAGTATAATTTTTTAATTTCCGTCCCAGGCTTAAAGGTTGACGATGATAAAGATGACAGTATAGAAATTAAAGAAATAAAAGTGGAGCTGGAAGGAACAACTTTGTGGGAAAAAGCAAGACGTGCGTTTAATAAATAATTTAGTTGCTATAAAAGTAAAATTAGTAAAATAATAAAGTAAAATATAAAATTTTACATTTTAAATTTTAACTATGCCTTATAAGATACTTAAAGAATTTTTTTATACGCTTACCGGCGCTCTAGTAATTTTCGTCTTGCTTGAGTTTGCTTGGTCCGGTATTGTTTTGGCTTATATTAATATGAATTGGGTGTTGATTATTTGGCTGATAGTTGGTATAGTAATATTAGTTCTGAATAGAAAAAAGAAAATAAATGGACAAGGATAAATTAAGAAAATTTTTTTTATTAATATTGTTTTTGTTTTTTATTTTGCCTTTATTAGGCAAAAAAGTTGCTCCGGTTTTAATTATTGCATTTTTAATATATTTATTATTTAAGAAATTTGCTCCTTTACTGACTAAAGGCGGCGAACATAAATCTATGAGTAAAATAATTGATTTAGACAATTTTAAGACTGGCAATAAAGCCAGGAAATTAATTATATTGGCAGTGCTGATAATTTTTGGACTTTGGCTATTTTTTGCTTCCATAGTTATCGTGGAAGCTGGAGAAACCGGAGTTTATTCGCTTTTCGGCAAGGTTAAGAACGAAGAACTTAAGTCCGGTTTTCATTTAGTCATCCCCATAGCAAAAGTTACCAAGATGAGCATCAGAACCGAGGAATATACCATGAGTATTGCTCAAGGCGAAGGCAAAAAAGCAGCGGCTGATGCTATTACTTCTTTGACGAAAGAGGGCTTGAGCGTTGATTTAGACATGACTGTACTTTATCGCCTGAACGAAGAAAAGGCCTCTGATGTTTATAAGGAGTTGGGTTTAAATTATGACGAGAAGATTATCCGTCCTTCTATCAGAACTTCTATTAGGGATATTATTGCCCAATATGAAGCTAAAGATATCTATTCGGAAAAACGGCAGGAAGCAGCTCAAAAGATAATGGAAGCTTTAAAGATTGACTTGGAATTTCGTGGTATTGTTGTTGAAGAAGTGCTACTCCGTAATGTCGCTTTGCCACCAAATTTAGCTCAAGCCATTCAGGAAAAATTGCAAGCTGAACAGGAAGCGGAAAAATATGACTTTATTTTAACCAGAGAAAAGAAAGAAAAAGAGCGGAAAATAATTGAAGCCGAAGGCCAAGAGGAGGCGCAAAGGATTATTAATCGCAGTTTGACGACTAATTATTTGTATTATCTTTACATCAATCAGCTAAAAGACCGGGAAGGCACAATTTACGTTCCGACCAATCCTTCAACCGGCATGCCGCTGTTTCGGGACATAGGGGGGTAATGATACAAATCCTAAATTTAAAATTTAAAATTATAATGTTCTAAATTTCTGTTTTGAATTTTGGAAATTTGTGCTTTGGATTTGTTTAGAGTTTAGAGCTTTAGCATAGCCTATATGATTGAAGGTGTTGTTATAAAAAAACTAAAAAAATACAAAGACGAACGAGGTTGGCTAACTGAAGTTTATCGCAGTGATGAAATAGATTATCAGCCAGCGATGAGTTATTTCAGCGCGACTAAACCAGGGGTAATTCGCGGACCCCATGAACATGTTTGTCAATCCGATTGTTTTGTTTTCGTCGGCCCGGGCAGCTTTGATTTGCATCTTTGGGATAGGCGGACAAATAGCCAAACAAAAGGCGAATATCAAAAATTAGAAGTGGGTGAAAATAATCCAGCGATGGTAATTGTTCCTCCGGGTGTGGTTCATGGCTACAAATGCGTTAGTAAAATTCCGGCCTATTCTATAAACTTGCCTGATAAATTATATAAAGGCGAAGAAAAGAAAGACGAGGTGGATGAAATAAGATGGGAAAATAAAAAAGATACACCATATAAAATAAATTAAGATAGAAATTGGCAAGTTGGGAGTTTTTTTACGTGTTGAATAATTTCTAATTTCTAATTTCTAATTTTTAAACTATGGAATGTATATTTTGTAAGATTATAGCCGGAGACATTCCCAGCTATAAAGTCTATGAAAACGATAAGGTGATGGCTTTTTTTGATATTCTGCCTATTAGTCCAGGCCATACCATTATTGTGCCTAAAAATCATCTGGCGGATGTAGAAAATTTGTCAGATGAAGAAATTGGGGCTATGGCCGTGGCGGCTAAGAAAATCGGCAAAGCCATGATGGAAGGACTAGGCGTTAAGGGCTATAGCGTTTTTCTTGACAATAAGAGTGCGGCTAATCAGCATGTGCCGCATGTACATTTTCATTTAGTGCCAAGAGCCGAGGGCGATGGCCTGGAAAGATGGCCGCAGAGCGGTTACGAGGAGAGTGAAGCTGAGCACTGCTTGAAAAAAATACAGGAGAAATTGTAATATAATGCGAATTTACGAATATATGCGAATACTACAAATATGAATTAGGCAAATTTTTTCGTAACCTTTTCGCGTTATTATACGCAATTTGTAATATTCGCATACTAATTTGTAGTATTCGAATTATTATTATGGATTGTATTTTTTGCAAAATTATTGCCGGGGAAATTCCCAGTTATAAAGTCTATGAAGATGATAATTTTTTTGCTTTTTTAGATATTAGCCCGTTAAACCCCGGCCATACTTTAATTATCCCTAAAAAGCACTATCGCTGGGTTTGGGACGTGCCTAATATTGGCGAATATTACCAAGTAGTAGGTAAAACAGCCAAGGCCATTAAAAAAGCATTTAGCACTGACTGGGTAATTTCTTTAGTGGTGGGAGAAGCTGTGCCTCATGCTCATGTCTGGCTAATACCTCGTTTTGAGAATGATGGGCACGGAGCCGCTATTAATTTAAAGAACGTAAAAAGGTTAAGCGAAGAGAAAATGAAAGAAGCGGCAGAAAAAATTAAAAAATTTCTATAAAAATATGAAATTATTGGTTACAGGCGGAGCCGGGTTTATTGGCTCCAATTTTATTCATTATTGGCTAGATAAATATCCAGATGATAAAATTATTAATCTGGATGTTTTAACTTATGCTGGTAATTTAGAGAATCTAAAGGGTATTGAGGCCAATCCAAATTATCAGTTTGTCAAAGGCAACATCTGCAACGGGAAGTTGGTTGATAATTTAGTCAAAGGCATTGATATAATTGTTAATTTTGCCGCCGAATCTCATGTAGACCGCTCCATAATGAAAAGCGAAGATTTTGTTAAGACCAACGTGGAAGGTACGCGGGTGTTG
The DNA here is from genome assembly GCA_964641285.1 of uncultured Gammaproteobacteria bacterium. GTDB lineage: Bacteria > Patescibacteriota > Patescibacteriia > Patescibacteriales > CAZXKB01 > CAZXKB01. The sequence goes on from CAZXKB010000051.1 coordinate 7,714, forward strand.
CTTGATGCAGCTAAAGAGAATGGCCATATTCGTTTCCATCATATTTCTACCGATGAAGTATTCGGAGCGCTTGGCCTGGATGATCCGCCATTTAATGAAAATACTCCCTATGATCCGCACAGCCCCTATAGCGCCTCTAAAGCCGCAGCTGATCATTTAGTGCGAGCTTATGGGCACACGCATAAATTGCCAATTACCATTTCCAACTGCACCAATAATTACGGCTCTTACCAGTTTCCGGAAAAATTAATTCCTTTATTTATTACTAATTTACTGGAAGGCAAAAAGGTGCCGGTTTATGGTAAGGGCGGAAATATTCGCGACTGGATTCATGTTGATGACCACAATGCCGGCGTAGAAGCGATAATTAAAAAAGGAAAAGCAGGGGAAACATATTGCTTAGGAGGCGGCCATGAATTGGCTAATATTGAATTGACTAAAAAGATTTTAAATATTATGGGCATGGACGAGGAAATGATAGAATATATTGCCGACCGGCCTGGACATGATTTTCGTTATGCCATGGACTATACCAAGGCCAAGAATAAACTTGATTGGCAGCCCAAGGTTGATTTTAACAGAGGCTTGGCTAAAACCGTAGAGTGGTATAAGAAAAATAAGGATTGGTGGCAGAGAGTTAAAAGCGGAGAATATTTTAAATACTATAAAGAGCAATATGGTAAGAAAAAAAAATAAACAGAAAGTATTAATATTAGGAGCAAAGGGTAATTTGGGGGTTCAGTTAGTAAAAATTTGGCAAGCTCAAGCTGAGGTAACGGCCTGGGACAGGGAAGAAATTGATATTACTGACAAGGAATTGATTACTAAAAAAATTAACGATATTAAGCCTGATATTATAATTAATGCCGCAGCTTATAATTCAGTTGATATGTGCG
>CAZXKB010000052.1:0-6231 GCA_964641285.1 uncultured Gammaproteobacteria bacterium
TTACCCCTAAATTCAAAGGTGTTGGCTTTAATGGCAACCTCTTTGATTTCTCCCTTTTTTGTAATAACCTGCGTTTCCATAATTTTTCCTTCCTTTTCTTTAAGATGCTGCTTGAAAGTCCTGCTAAGTCCTTCCTCAATTTCTTCCAGAGAATGGAGGATCCGCTGGTGTTTACCAATTAGTTCTGACTTTTTTCTGCCAACTAATTTTGTTGCCGCAAGGTTACAATCAACTATTATCCCCGTCTCAGTATCAACTATGAAAATAGCGTCCATTGCTTTCTCAAACTGCTCTCTGTATTTTTCTTCAGATTCTCGCAATATCTCTCCTGCCTTCTTGCGCTTAGTAACGTCTTCAACAATACACAATAATTTCTGCACCTTGCCCGACTCATCTTTAATGGGAATACCGTTATAATGCCTAATGGTTTCCTTTTTGCCGACATAAGAAACATAGTTGATGTCTTCAATTCGGAAAGGTTTACCACTCAAACCTTTTTTGATATATTTATCCAATCCATATTTAATATAAGTAGGAATTTTTAAAACATTTTGACCAATAACTTCGTCTGGCTGATCTACCCCGCTAATAAAAGTCATTTGCGGATTAAAATATTCCACTACCCCGTCTTTATCCAATATATAAGCGCCAAAGGGCAGTTTATCTAAAACTTCCCTTGATACAGCCGGTAGAATAAATTTTGCTTTTTCTTGATTAGGCATAGTGATGTATTATCTATAAATTATATCTTTAAACTAAAAAGTAGAACTTCGCTATATTGCATATTGATCAATTGACTTCATGGCTCTATTGTCTTTTTGGCTTTAAAATTATAATTTTATGGCTTTCATTTGCTGTCTTTTAATATAAACCTGTAAAAACCATGGCTATAAAAAGACTTGTATACAAAAAACCTGACATCAAACTGTCAGGAATATTAATCCGGCAATAAATATAAAAAAATCACCATTTTTTCCTCCTTTTTGCGGTTAAACATAAATTTACTTCCCCGTATAATAAAGGAAGGCTTAGAATTAGTTTTACTAAATATATTATACCATAAAATAACAAATTAAAACAAATAAATTAATCCTCTGTAATTGGTAATTGAATAGTAAATTTAGTCCCTTGCCCAACCTTGCTTTCTGCCTTAATTGTCCCTTTATGCCTTTCTGCTATTCTTTTACAAATAGCCAGCCCCAAACCAGTTCCTCTTTTAGTCGCTCCTTTTGTGTCTTTGACCCGATAAAATCTAGTAAATAAATGCGTTAAATTTTGCTGGCTAATACCTATGCCCGTGTCTTCTATGCTTATTTCAATTTTGTCATTCTTTCTAATTAATTTAATAATAATTTTTTTCACCCGTTCGTCAAACATATACTTAACGCTATTGCTTACTAAATTGGTAATTAATTCCTCCAGCTCTGACTTCACTCCTAAAATCGTAATTTTTGAAGCAATAGAAGAGATTATTTTAATATTTTTTTCCTGGGTTATAATTTCAAAACTTTCAATTAATTCCTTAATAAGTTCACTCAAATTAATTTTTTCTTTCTTAAAATCCTTATCCGTTTCTAGTTTGGCTAATCTTAACATATCATAAATAAATTTAGAGGTTCTATCTATTTCTTTCTCTAATATTTTAACTCTTTCCTTGTCCTTGACTTGTTCTTCTAATATGCTTAATTCACCCTTAATAATAGTAAGCGGTGTCTGCAGGCCATGGGCGATCTCAAGCATCATTTGTCTTTGTTCTTCCTGCAGGCTCATCAGTTTTGCCGTTCTTTTTTGTACTATTTCTTCAAGGTCACGCGAATAGTTCTTTACCTTTTCGTAAAGCTGGGATTTCTCTAAAGCGACCGCTACTTGATATGATAATGTTTTTAATAAATTTATATCTTCCCCGGTATATAAGTCACCAGATAACTTATCCCCCAGGGTAATCAAGCCAATTAACTCGTTTTCAAGAAACACCGGTAAAGTTATGGCAATTTTATATTTTTTACCAAGATATTCGACCTGGTCTAAGGTTTTAATATAACTAGCAAATCCTTCTCGTTCCTTAGCTTCTTTTCTTAAATAAGAAATCTCTGAATGGATTAAGATTGGCGACTTGTCTTTTTCTATATTTTTAATAAACTCTTCTGGAAACCGCTCTCTTGATGGTCTGAAATTCCCCTGATCATCATAAATTAAACCACGCCTGGGCAATATAATTCTAATATTTTTTATTCTTAATATTTCTTTCAATTTTTTGGATATTTCTTTTAACACTATTTCTAAATTGATATTCTTATTAAGTACTTCACTTAACTCATAGATGGCCTTAGAATAATCATATTTATCTTTGAAAAAAATTCTATCCGTAATTCGGCGAAAATATTTTTCTATGAAGGGCGCGCCATAAATACCAATAATAGTAGTTATGCCAGCGGCCATTATTATAGCAATATTTGTAAATTTTTGAAAAAAATAACCAAAAACAAAGGTCAGTACCAAATAAACACTAATAATTATAACTAACAAAGCGGAATAAATAATACCTCTCTGAATTATATAACGAATATCAAAAAGATGGTGGCGGATTATGGCCAAAGAGGTAATACTAATTAAAATTATTATTATATAAGTGCTAAATCTAAATAATTCTATAGGTAAAATGCTTTGAAAAAATAAGTTTAAGGTAGCCCCAATTATTGAAGTAATAAGAAAACCTACTAAAACATACAATGTTTGCATCTTCTTAATACCTCTTAGCCGTCTGTATTTAAAAAACAGAATTACAGAACCACCAACAAAGAAAAAAAGAATGAAAAAGGCGTAAAGCGGAAATAAAGGTCCGAAGTTATATTCAATAGCTTCTTTTTGAGCATCAATACGATTAATAATTAAATTGCTAAAAATTAAAATATCAATAACTACAACTGATAAAATGAATAAACAATTTCTTAGTTTAGATAAATGCTTTTCCTCTAGAAAATTGTAACAAAATAAAAACCAGAAATAACCCAAGATTGGAGCTAACAAAAAATCCGCTTTAAAAAAAATAATTCTCCAATTGGGCGGTATTGCTTCGTTTTCTAAATAATTAACTATTAACCAAAACAATAACCAGATAATTAATAATAAAAATATTTTATTATCTTTTCCTTTTGGATTATTGTAATAGACTAAACAACCCAAATATAAACTTATGATTAATATTGAGAAAAAAACAATATAAGATAACATAAATATTTAATAAATAGACTAAATAAGGAGAGATTATTTAATATAAATTAAATTATATCCCTCCTTAGTAGCTTAACAAAATATTAAACTAATTCCAATATAATTCCCCAGCCAAAACTCTCTTTGTCTGCGGGAAAATAATCTTTACATGCGGTAATTATCCTAAAACCATTTTTAATAAAAAATCTCACTTCAGGGTCTTTTCTCGCTAAATTTTTTATAAATTCACTGCTAACTTTATTGGTCGTATCACCATCAATCTTGTTTTTCAGAGAGGGCATTCGGCTACCAAGTAATCCCCTGTCCAGTTCCTTTATATGTGCCCCTTGAATTGCTGTCTGCAAAAGCCTGCAGGCCACGCTTGGTATTCCCGGTAATACAGAAAGGTCAACCCCGTACATTGTGTCACCATTATTATTATGATTTGTTATGTAACCGTTGGCAGTTACTTCTTCCCATGACGGATAATAGTCCTCTGGATAATCCCATTTAATAATATGTGTTACAATTACTCCAACTAATTTTTTTTCTAGCTCGGCAACCCATGTGCCCTCAGAAAAAATATTAATTCGGGAAATCCATTTATCTTTATCCGCAGCCATGTCGTTACCCCAAACATCCAATTCAAGCTTTACTAATGCCTTAATATCGTCCATGACCGCATGTCTATAAATAATCTGATTTTCTCTCATGATTACCCTCCTTTTTTATTTATTAAAAACTGAGTTTACTAAATATTTTGGCAAGAACATTTCGGAAGGTTGTATAAAACAGTGACGTCGCCTGTTGCTCTTAGTTGGTCTAATATGCCCATAATTTCATCTGTGCACCTTTCACAATTTGAGGGAACTGCCATCGGTTTTGGCCAATCTGAAAATTCGCCCAAATACCAAGCAGGAGAAACTTCATTTATTTTCTTGATTACCTCAATTATAGCCCATAAGCTAGGCAATTTAAGCAAGCCCTTTTTATATAATTCAGCCCATTGAGTGCCTTCCTGAACACAGTAAGCTTCAATATTGACTATATTGGAACCGCTTTGCCAGGCGAAAATAGCGCTCTCAACTGCAGATTTAATTATTTCACTTTCATTAAGAAAGGGTGCGCCGACCAAAATATAGGTAGTAGCAATAGCATTTATACTATTAATTGTTTTTATGGCTTGCTGGTATTGTTTAAGAGTTATATTTTTTTTAATCAAGACATTCCTGATTTTATCATCTACCGCTTCTAGTCCAATAGCAATTTCCATTTTTTTGCCTGCAATTCTTTTTATATAATTCTTTAGCCTCCCTTTGTTTTTAATAATAAATTCTGGCCTGGACTCTATAAAAATTTTTCTAATGTTACTTTTAGAAAAAAAGTTGACTATAATATTTTGCGCTTTTAAAGGGAGTTCCTCCTCGTTAAGAAAACTGCCCGCCATAAAAATTGCTAATACGTCAACAGGTAATCTTTCTTCCTCCATCTTGCTGGTTAAAAAAATAAGAAAAAACTGAATTAACAGAATAATAGCCAAGGGATGAAAATTTCGTAAGCTATGTTTTTCTATTTCTTTATTAAATCCGCACATCGTGCATCCGCCTCGTTTAAAATAATGGGCGCAACCAAAGCTGGGAACTGCTAAAATTGCTCTGTCCACATGTTTCTTTTCTACTACGTCGTAATCCTGTCTTACCGCCAGGATATCACTGCCAAAAAAACCAACAACTAAAGCTGCTAATTTGTAAGACAAAGACCGCCATCTTGCTTTTTCCAAAAAAAGCAAAAAGCAGTGAATTGGGACTGACAAAACTAAAGAAAATAAATAAACCGTTTTTTTAGCTTCCTTTTTCATTATTCCCCTCCATTTTTAATTTAAAGAACTGGTCCTATTATTTTAGCTATTCTCTGGCTAAAATAAATAGTTTAAAAAGAGCAATGCCTTTTGTGCAAATAAACACTGTAGTTAGATGCTTTTATTATAATAAATAATTGATAAATTAAAAATAAATTAAAAATAAATTAAAAATAAACAAAAAATAAAAAACCGTGAAATTAACGGTTTTTTTAGCAAAAAAATTTATATTATTTTTTAAACACTATCAAATTTATAACCTCGGCCCGGAACAGTATGAATAAGTTTTTTCTTGCCCTTGGCGTCTATCTTCTTCCGCAAACTTAAAATATGGGATTCAATGGTATTGGAAAAAGGATCCGCGCTCATATCCCAGACGTGTTCCATGATCATACTCCGCGACAAAACTATTCCCTGGTTCTTCATTAAATATTTAAGAAGAGTAAACTCCTTGCGGGTTAAATAAATATCCTGATTACCCCTCTTTACAGTCCCCTTGGAACTGTCAAGAATTAAATCATCAACTTGTAAAATCTCATTTTCTATTTGTTTCGGTCGTCGCAGTAATGCCTTAATTCTAGCCAATAATTCATCCAGAGAAAACGGTTTGGTTAAATAATCATCAGCTCCGGCATTTAATAAATCAACCTTAGTAGTTGTCTCTGATTTTACGGATAAAATTAATATAGGCACGCTTCTACCGTCTCGCCTAACTTCCCTACATACTTCAAGCCCATTTTTTTTAGGCATAACATTGTCTAAAACAATAAGATCATAATCATTAGTACGAGCTAAATAAGAGCCCTTTTCTCCGTCACTGGCCGCGTCAACCACAAAATGCTCTGCTTCTAAGCTCTTTTTTATAAAATTTAATATTTCTTTTTCGTCTTCTACTATTAAAAGGCGCATATTTTCTCCTTGTTGTTTAAAATTAATATATTATTTAAATATTTTAATTTTAATTAAATACTAATTAAATTATAATGTTAAGAATACATAACGTCAATTGTATCAAGGTTTTAAAACTTGAATAAATTTTTCTTGCCATGCCCAAAGCCAGGTCTATAAAATAATTATAAAATAACTTTAATAAAATTATCATAAAGAAATTATAAAGAAATTATAAAAGATAAAATTTTAATTGCTGGATTAAAACATCTTTG
>CAZXKB010000053.1:0-2557 GCA_964641285.1 uncultured Gammaproteobacteria bacterium
GGCTATAAATTTATTTACTGAAATAGAAAAATTACTCGCTGAATTTCCCCGGGACACTAAAGAACAAAAAGAGCAGCTATTGCAATTTCAAGAAAAATTCAAATTACAGCTGGAAAAAATAAGGCGAGTTACCAGGATTGACCAATCAACTGAACTGGCTAATTTTATTAACTTGAATAGCCGAGCTGAGCCAGAAAATATTGTCTTAGGATCTTCCGCTCAAAAAATATACTCAGCCGATTCAAGCCAAAAATCAATCTATATTTTAGATATTACCAATAATTTGATAACAACGTTTACTGATCTTAAACAAACAATAACTAACTTGAAACTTCCGGCCAGGGGAATAAATAATTCTATTTATTACTTTAACGACACCAATATTATTGAATTTAATATGGAGGATGAAGTGATAAGCAGTTTATCTATCAATATTATTGGCAATCATTACGATGTTGCCGCTATTGATACTTACAACGATAAATTGTATCTGCTTAATACTAAGGACAGCCAAATATATAGATACAATAAAGCCGGCCAAAGCTTCTCTTCTCTGTATTTATGGATAAAAGAAAAAATCAACTTTGAAAACGCAGTTGATATGTCAATTGACGGGCATATTTATATTCTAAAAAATAACGGAGAAATTATAAAATTACTGCGGGGTGAAATTGTTGACTTTACTTTGGAACAAATTGACCCGCCGCTTACCAGCCCAACCAAATTATTTGTCTCCCCGGAGCTTAAATTTATTTATGTGTTTGAGCCTACGGGCAAGCGCTTGGCTGTATTTGATAAAACCGGGCAATTTATTATGCAGTATTACTCTGACCGATTTACTGATTTAAAAGACTTTACTGTTGATGAAAAAAATAAGATATTATACTTTTTGAATGGCACCGCTGTGTTCAGCTTTAATTGCGTACATTTTGAAGAGTAAATAAAAAACCTAATTTCATTCCTGCTTTTATTATATTAGAGAAATAAACAAAAACGAACGTTTTATACACGTTCGTTTTTTTATTAACTTTTCGTCTAATTCTTATTTTAAGGTTACTTTTGCACCTGCTTCCTCAAATTGCTTTTTAATCTCCTCGGCTTCCTCTTTCTTAATCCCCTCTTTCAACATTTTAGGCGCTCCATCCACTAAATCCTTAGCATCCTTTAGTCCCATTTCCGAAATAGCGCGCACGGCCTTAATCACCGCTATTTTATTGCTCCCAACTTCTGTTAACTCAACATCAAAAATCGTTTTTTCCTCTTTTTCGCCATTTTCCGCATTGCCGGCCATACCCGCATTACCCGCTATCATCATAGCCGGAGCTGAAGAAGATACACCGAATTTTTTCTCTAAAATTTTAACTAATTCAGCTAAGTCTAAAACTGACATTTTTTCAATCTCTTCAACTAAAGATTTGAATTTTTTAGGTACCTCTACTTCTTTTTCTTCATTAGCGGCTTCATCGGTTTTAACATCCTCCTTTTTTTCTTCTTTTTTTTGTTCTTCTGCCATATGATTTTAAATTATTTTATTAATTCTAATTATGTTATTACTTTTTACTTTCCTCAACTGCTTTCAGGACATAAACCAAATTTTTTAAATTACCAGCCAAACTATTAACAATGCCCGATATAGGAGCACTAATAGAGCCAACAATCTGGGCATATAATTCCTGTCTGCTTGGCAATTTAGCTAATATACTTAGCTCTTGAGCAGTGATAAATTTTTCTCTTGCTAGTTCTGTACCAGCCAATATTCCGCCAACAAAATCTAATTTTTCTTCATGCGCACTCTTAAATTTATCAATTATTTTGACCGGTATGGCCTCGTCTTCAAAATTGAAAACAGCTGCTATTCGCCCTTCAAAATTTTTTATATCAAAACCTTCAATTTGATGATCCTTAAACGCTAAACTTAATAATGTTTTTTTAACTGCATAATACTCACTATTTTCTGTCTTCAACTGCTTTCTTAAGTCCTCATTTTCTTTTACCCCTAAGCCATTAAACCGGGTAAAAATAATTGATTTAGCTCGCTTGATCTTATCTGCTAAATTATCTAAAATTTCTTTCTTTTGCTCTTTAGTTTTAGCCATATTATTAAAATTAAACGCTAAAAATAATAAAAAAACTGTGGTTAAACCACAGACGAAAATAAAAAATAAAAACTATTTTTCACCTCGGTAGGTCTTAGCGTCCCTATTTAAATAAGGCCTGCCTACTGTCTGCGGTTAATATTGTATTTTTATCTTATCACATTAATATATTTTGTCAAGCTTTAATAAAAAAGCAGTCCTCTTACGAGAGACTGATGTTGAACTAAAGACATTTCTTTTTTATTGTTTTGACTAAAATATCATTAAAATATATAATAATGCTATGATTATGAAAAATTTATCTATAAATTAACTAATACGGGGGAAATTATATTATTACCAGCTTACTATCCTTCCTCTCCCTTTGTATAATAATGTCTAGTTCAGAGCCACGAAAAATTGTATATTTATTTGGTGCGGGAGCAACTCATGCTGAGCTTTCTAATTTGCCAGGTTTAGAT
>CAZXKB010000054.1:0-6992 GCA_964641285.1 uncultured Gammaproteobacteria bacterium
TGGAAACGTTAAAGGAGTTTAAGCGGGAGCAGAAAAAATTAATTCCTAAAGACAGACCCTGGGGAGTAGTTCATTGCTTTTCCGGTGATGAAGACTTGGCTTGGCAGTATTTCAGTCTAGGCCTGATTATATCTTTTACCGGCTTAATTACATTTAGCCGCCAATGGGACAAGTTAATTCGCAAATTGCCTTTTGATAAATTCATGATTGAAACAGATTGCCCTTATATGACCCCAGAGCCATTCAGAGGAGAGCGCAATGAGCCGGCTTTAGTAAAATATGTAGCTCAACGGGTGGCGGAGATAAAGAGTATAAGTACGAAAAAAGTGGCTGAATTTACCACTCAAAATGCGAAGGAATTATTCAAAATTTAGACATTAGACCCTGTTGTTTTAATAGCAGCTCAAATTAATAATGTTAAATAGATATTTAAGGTTTGATTTTTTAATTAATTTAATAAATAATAAAAATAGGATAATAAAGGACGGCCCGACATTGGGTACCTTTTTATTTTTGTTTAACAGGATACAGATAGAATATAAATTTTAAAATGTATTTTTTATAACTTTGAAATTTTAGTCAATTTAATATTAATTTTAAGAATAATTGAATATTTATGGATAAATTTAAAACAAATCCAGCCCTAAAAGTAAAACAGACAGAAGAGGAAGGGCAAAAAATAATATATTCAGCTCAGGAAAAAGCCAAAAAAGATCTAGCTAAACTTATAAGCCAAAAGGAAAATGAATTAAAAGAGAAAGAAAAAGATGCCCGGCAAGAGGTTGAAAGACGCATCCGGGGGCTTAAAGAGAATATTGATAAACAAACCGAAGAAGCTCAAGCGAAAATTGTTGTTCAAGCAGATAAATTAAAAAACGAATCGCAAGTAAAAGTAAATAAAGCGGCGAATTTTATTGTCAACCAATTAATTAATAAATAAATATCCCCATGGCTGTAGTTGAAGTCCAAAAAATAAATATTATTGCCCACGATAATTTTAAAAAGCAAATCCTTGAACTCCTTTATGATAGGGGTTTTATGGAAATCATTCCATCCTCCCGGGAAGGCGAAGAGCAAAATATAGTTAAACAAACGCCCAAAGTTAATATTGAATATGAATTAGCCAAGGTTAAATATACCTTGGATTTTTTAATACCTTATTTTAAGGATGGCAAATCTTTTATAAATCGAATTACTCAGGAAAGACCGCAAATTAATTTAGTTGAAATTAATAAATTAAGAAATAAATTTAACTATATAAAAATTTCTGAAATAGCTGAAAATTCCGGACAAAGGTTAAATTCTATAAAAAGTTTAATTAGTAAGCTGGAAGAAGAAAAAAAATTATTATTACCATGGGAAGAATTAAAGCTAATTATAAAGTCGGATTTGGAGACTGTTGGCACTAAAGCGCTTTTAGGGTGTATTGACAAAAAAAGATATGTTGATTTCAAGAATTTTTTCGTTAATAAATTCAAGGAAATAGCCATAGACAAAATTAACGAAAATGAAAACAATACTTACCTTTTATTTATTTTTATTAAAAAGTACGAAAAAGATATATTGCCGATTTTAAACAGCCAGGAGTTCAAGATAGCCGAGTTGCCTTTGCTGGACATTACTCCTAAAGAGCGCCTCAACCAGATTGAAAGGGGATTGAGAGAAATCCAAGGGGAGATAACTCTGATTGAAGAGCAAGCAAGCCAGCTAAGTCGAAAGCATTTAAAGAAATTACAAATAATTTTTGATTTTTTAACCTGGAAGCTGGAGCAGGAGCAAATTCAAGAAAATTTCAGCTCCACAAAAAGCACTTTTTCTGTCTTAGGCTGGATCAAAAGGAAGGAGATAGCCAATCTTAAGCAAGAATTTAAAAAGATCACTAACACGGTTGAAATTACCACCTTACCCATTGGAAAAGATGAACCAATACCGGTAGCCATGGAAAATACTTCGTTTTTAAAACCCTTTGAATTTGTCACTAATATTTACGGATTCCCCAAATATCAAGAAGTTGATCCGACGCCTTTTTTAGCCGGATTTTTTATTGTTTTTTTTGGTTTATGCCTTACTGACGCAGGCTATGGCTTAGCTCTTGCCGTTAGTACTTTTTTAGCTTTAAAATATTTAAAAGTAGCCGGAGGATTTAAAAAATTACTTCGGGTGCTTTTTTACGGCGGTATTATTACTTTTTTTGCCGGAATTTTAACAGGCGGTTGGTTTGGTATAGTTTTAGAGGAATTACCGGCTGGTTTAAATTGGCTGGCTAAGTCTTTAATAGCGGTTAGGCGAATAGACCCCGTGAAAAACCCCATTGTTATGCTGGTTATTTCTTTGATTTTAGGATACATTCATTTGCTTTTCGGAAATGCTATTAATCTTTGGTGGAAAATCAAGCATGGTGAAATAAAATCCGGCCTGGTTGATTCAGGCGTATGGATGTATTTTTTATTAACTGTTGGTTTTTGGCTACTAACCAGCCAGAATATTATTGCCGGCAGTTTGGCTGATATCGCTCTTTACCTTGTTTATTCAGCCATGGCCTTGGTTATATTAACTCAAGGCAAGAGCAAAAATCTGCTAATAAAAATATTAGGAGGCTTATCCGGCCTTTATTTCGGTATTACCGGCTATATATCCGATATTCTTTCCTACTCCCGTTTATTAGCCCTGGGTTTAGCCACCGGCATTATTGGCATGGTTATTAATATAATCGGTATGATGCTTAATGAAATGATCCCCTATGTTGGTTGGCTATTAATGGTGCTTGTTTTAATTGGCGGCCATATTTTTAATATGGTTATCAGCCTGGTGGGCGCTTTTATCCATTCCGGAAGATTACAATATGTTGAATTTTTTAAAACATTTTTCGAGGGCGGAGGAAAAGAATTTAAGCCCTTTGCCCGAGAAAGCAAATACATAGATTTAATTAAGTAATAAAATATAACGCGAATCTACGAATATATGTGAATAACGCGAATATGAATTATGCGAATTTTAAAAATATACCTAGAAAAAATTTGCATAATTCGCAATTCGTAGAATTTGCATATTAATTTGCATCATCCGCGTTATATTAAAAAAATATGCTAGGAATAGCACTCGCTATCTTAGGAGCTGCTTTGGCGGTTGGTTTAGCCGGTACTGGGTCTGCTATCGGCATCGGTATTGCCGGCCAGGCTGCTTCCGGAGTAGTGTCTGAAGATCCTGATAAATTCGGCAAGACCTTGCTTTTACAAGCTTTGCCGGGCACGCAGGGTATTTACGGCCTTTTAACGGCAGTTTTAGTTATGACCAAGGTCGGTCTATTAGGTACGCCGGTAGAGATAACCGCCTACTTGGGCTATCAGATCTTTTTTGCCTGCCTGGCCATTGCCCTAGCTGGTTTTTCTTCCGGCATTTATCAAGGCAAGGTCTGCGCTAGCGCCTGCTATTTATTAGCTAAAAGGCCTGATCAACTGGGCAAGGGGATTATTTATGCGGCCATGGTAGAAACTTACGCGGTGTTTGGCTTATTGGCCAGTTTATTACTGCTCAATGCCATTAAGATTGGTTAAATGCGCGAAGTGAACGAGAGATTATGAAGATTACGAAAGTAGCTTAAGCGATTTTAGCTGTTTATTATATAATTTTTGTATTTTTTTAATTCGTTGTTTTAGAATTATCATTATGTCATTACAAGATATCACAAATAAAATATTAGCCGACGCTCAAGCGGAAGCCGATAAAATTATTCAAGCGAATAAGGCGGAAACAGAAAAAATGGCAGATCAAAAAGACAAGGAAATTGCCCAGGCCGTTCAAGCGATTGAAAGAAAGGGCAGGGAGAAAGAAGCCAGGCTTATAGAGCAGTCCGAGTTTAAAATACGCACAATAAAGAAGAACGCCCTTTTGCAAGTGAAACAGGAATTAATTGACCAGGCATTTGCCGTAGCTAAAAAAAATCTTACCGGACTTGACGATATCGCCTTTATCACTTTGATGGTAAATTTGTTGAAAGATGCGCCCAGACTGGATAAAGCTAAAATCATAGCTTCTACTAAAAGAAAAAATCAAATAAGTAAAGCCATGAAAAGAACAAGGATTTCTTATAAATTTTCTGCTGAAAAATTACCCCCTGGCCAAGAAGGCTTTATTTTGAGTTCAAAAACAATAGAAGTTAATAATACTATTGACAGCTTGGTAAAACATAAAAGAGAAGGACTAGAAGCAGATGTTGTCAAGGTATTATTTGGATAAAACAAATTAATCTTAAATCAATATTTATGGACGCATACTTATTTTCCGTTGGCGCCATTCGCGAAGTAGAAAAAAAATTATTTGACAATAATGATATGGAGAGGATGATTGACGCTCCTGATGTTAAGGCAAGCTTTAAAATATTCAATGATTTAAGTTATGCCGATGAACTCCTGGACATGGAAAGTCCGAAGCAGTACAGAGAAATATTAGCCCATGATTTAAAGCAGGTAAGAGATTTTTTTATTAATATTTCGCCTAATAAAGAATTAACAAATTTAATATTGGCTTATTATGATTTTTATAATTTAAAGATAATTTTTAAATCAAAATACGCCAACAAAGAAGAGGCGATACAAACCTCTCCTTTGGGCGGAATAGCGGTAGAAAAGTTAAAAGAGATAATATTACAAAAAAATATTAAACAGACATTGCCGGACGCTTATCATTCGTTGGTTAAAGAAGCATTTGGTGAGCTGGAAAAAAAACACGAGCCGCAGGAAATTGATAGCTATTTTGATAAAAAATATTCTTTATTTATTTTAGAAAGAGCATACGAGCTTAAAGACGATTATTTATTAAGTTTGATTAAAGTGCAAATTGATTTAGCTAACATTAAAATTGTTGTTAGAAGCAAGCTGCTTGGCCGTTTATCGGATGATGTGCGCCGGGATATTATTCCACAAGGCAATATAAGCGACTATGAATTGTTAAATAGTTATAACAATGATTTAGTAGAAATTATCAAAACCATCCAGAAGAATTTTACTGACATGAAGATTATTAATGATCTAAATAAATTTTTAGAAGATCAAAAATTTTGGCAGCTTGAAAAAAATTTAGATAATTATTTTATTAGGTTGATCAAGGAATTAAATATGAAATCTCAGGGACCCGGAGTATTAGTAGCTTATTTTTTAGCCAAGAAGAATGCTATTAGAAATATTCAGATTATTATGACCGGGAAAATCAATAAACTATCCAGCCAGGAAATCAAGGAAACAGTAAGGGATTTGTATTAATGTACTTCATATTTGAAACATCTGAATTAATTTAAAATTTGAATTAATTATGAAAGAATATAAAATCGCAATTTTAGGTAGTCATGATATTATTCTCGGATTTAAGGGGTTGGGAATAGAAGTTGTCGGTTTGACCGAAGATAATGCCGAACAACAGGTTAGGGGAGTTTTTGCCAAAGAGGATTATGCCATTGTTTTTATTACCGAAGACTGGGCGGAGAAATTAGAGAAAGTATTGGCAGATTATTATTCCCGGGCTTTGCCGGCCGTTGTTTCTGTGCCAACTTCGGAGGATACTACCGGAGCGGCTTTAAAAAATTTGCGGAAAATTGTAGAGCAAGCGGTGGGGTCGGATATCTTATTTAAAAATGAATAATAATAATTAATAAATATTAAATAAAAATATGGCAGAAAGTAAAGGCGGAGTAATTATTAAAGTATCAGGCCCTTTGGTAATAGCTAAGGATATGGCCGAAGCTAAAATTTACGACGTAGTCCAAGTCAGCGATAAAAAATTGATCGGTGAGATTATTGAAATGCGTGATGACCAGGCATCCATCCAGGTTTATGAAGATACTTCCGGCTTGGGTCCGGGAGAACCGGTTTATTTAACTGGCCGTCCTTTATCCGTAGAGCTTGGCCCAGGGCTTTTAACAAATTTTTACGATGGCATTCAGAGGCCTTTAAGCTTATTGGAAAAAGAGGCAGGCGCTTACATTACCAGAGGCATCAGCGTACCAGGCATTGATCGGGAGAAAAAATGGGCTTTTCAGCCAACTGTCAAAATCGGCGATGAAGTACGGGGAGGGGATATTATCGGTGAAGTGCAGGAAACCAGCTTAATTAAACATAAGATCATGGTACCGCCTGGCGTGCATGGTAAATTAGAAAAAATTAGCGAAGGAAAGTATGGAGTTGAAGAAACAATAGCCGTGGTTGACAAGCAGGAAGTAAAGATGCGGCAAATATGGCCGATTCGAGCGCCAAGGCCGGTCAAAAAGAAATTAGTTCCTCGTGAACCCATGGTTACCGGACAGCGTGTGATAGACGCTTTTTTCCCCGTGGTCCAGGGAGGAACTGCTTGCGTACCTGGCCCTTTTGGTTCCGGTAAAACCGTGGTTCAGCACCAATTAGCCAAGTGGGCTGATGCGGAGATTATTATTTTTATCGGTTGCGGTGAACGAGGAAATGAAATGACAGACGTTTTATTGGAATTTCCGGAATTAAAAGACCCCAAATCGGGCAAGCCTTTGATGGAGAGGACTGTCTTGATCGCCAATACCTCAAATATGCCGGTAGCGGCGCGGGAGGCTTCCGTTTATACCGGCATTACTATTGCTGAATATTTTCGTGATATGGGATATAAAGTAGCTTTAATGGCTGACTCTACTTCCCGTTGGGCCGAAGCTTTAAGAGAAATTTCCGGGCGTTTGGGCGAGATGCCCGGCGAAGAGGGATATCCGGCCTACTTAGGTTCAAAAACAGCCAGCTTTTATGAAAGATCCGGCAAAGTAAAATGTTTAGGCAGCGTTGATAAGGAAGGAAGTCTTACTGTGGTTGGCGCGGTTTCCCCTCCCGGCGGCGATTTATCAGAGCCGGTAACGCAAAACACTTTACGGGTAGTAAAGGTTTTTTGGGGATTAGACGATAAGTTGGCTTTTCGCCGGCATTTCCCGGCTATTAATTGGTTAACCAGTTATTCTTTATATGAAAACGATATTATAGATTATATGC
>CAZXKB010000055.1:0-9338 GCA_964641285.1 uncultured Gammaproteobacteria bacterium
AGGCTAATATGCCGGCGCGAATTGCTTTTTCCGTAGCATCAGGTGTTGATTCTCGCACTATCTTAGATAATTTAGGCGCAGATAAGTTGCTTGGGCGAGGTGATATGCTTTTTAAAAATGCCGAGATGTCCAAGCCGAGAAGATTACAAGGGGCATTTGTCAGCGACAATGAAATAAAGAAAATTGTTCGCTATATCAAAGAAAAAGGCGACGGTGAGAATTATTTAGAAAACGTTATTGAGAGGCAAAAAGTGCATGGTGTGGCCGGAGTTGGTTTGGACAGGAGCAGTGATGACGACGATGAATTATTGGAGGAGGCCAAAGAGATGATAATTAATGCCGGTAAGGCATCTGCTTCCATGTTGCAGCGCCGTTTAAGCATCGGTTATGCCCGGGCAGCGAGAATTTTGGATATCCTAGAGGAGGCTGGAGTGGTGGGTCCAGCTAACGGATCAAAACCAAGAGAAATATTGATTAGCCGGGAACAATATGATAAAATAGTTGAGCAAGAAATTAGCGGTGTCAGTTTACATAAAAGAGATGAGACCAGGGAGCCGGATGAGTATTTAATCGCTGAAGACGTTGAAAACAGGGAAGACGCTGAAGAGAAGAATGAAGATGAGGAGGAATACAAAGGAGACGGCGAGGAGAAAGAAGATGAAGAGGAAAAAGAAGAGGATAATGACGAAGAAGACGAGGAAGAAGATAATAACAAAGAAGATTATGACGAGGAGGAGGAAGATGAGGAAGAAGAGGCGGAGGATGAGGATAATGATGAAGAAGATGATGACGAGGAGGAGGAAGATGAGGGCAAATATTTTAGTAAATAAATGAAATTTTAAATTTATAACTATTAATTTTTAAAAATATGATAATTACTTGGACGGGGCATTCCTGTTTTAAAATTCAAGATAAAGCAGGATCAGACGGGACAACCCTAGCCACTGACCCGTTTGATAAATCGATCGGATTAAAAGCACCGAGCTTTGAGGCTGACATTGTGACAATAAGCCATGATCATTATGACCACAATAACATTAAAGCAATTCGCGGAAACCCATTTGTAATAAACGGAGCCGGTGAATATGATGTTAAGGGAGTGACCATCTATGGAGTGGAGTCTTATCATGATAACCAGGAAGGAAAAGAGAGGGGTAATAATATTATTTACCGTATTGAAATGAGCGACATTTCAATTACTCATCTCGGAGATTTAGGCCATGTTCTGGATAATAAACAATTAGACGTGTTGGCTGGAACAGATATTTTATTAATTCCTGTGGGCGGTAAGTACACTGTTGATGCGAAAAAAGCGGTAGAGGTTATTGCTCAAATTGAGCCACGTATAGTAATCCCCATGCACTACAGGGTGCCAGGATTAAAATTGGATATTGATAGAGTTGAAAAATTTATTAAAGAGATAGGAATTAAGCCAACCGAAGAAGAAAAATTAAAAATTAGCAAGAAAGATTTACCAGCCGAAGATATGGAATTAGTGGTATTTAAACTTTAAAGAAGTAATGTTAAGTAGGAGTATTTGAATATTATATATTAATTAATTGGGTTTATATATGGTAAAAGAACGGAAAAAATTACCAGGTAAAAATGAAAGATTGGAAAGGAAAAGTAAAGAGCTAGCTAAAAGCTCTGGAAGAGTTAATTTAAAAGTGAAAGTTAAAAAGTCAGCTTCACCGGATTTAAGCATTCAGTTGCGCCATGAAAATGCGCAGAAACAATATTTAGCAGAGAAGGGATCGGCTAAGCAGGTAGTTAAGGGTAAGAAAAGAAAAATAAGTCGTTTAGCTATTGGCAAAAAGAAAGAAGAAATAATTAAAAAGAAAAAGAAGAATCTTTTTAGGCAAATGGAGAAAAATGAAATTAAGACCGAAGTTAAAAAAAAGAATTTGACCGACACGGGACAAGGCAAGGCTTTATACGAAAAAGTGGAGCGGGATAAACGTTTTATGATGTGGGCTGGTGTTACTTTTTTTATGATTTTAATAGCATTTTTTTGGCTTTATAATACCAAGCAAGCGTTTGAGCGGTCCAGTAGGGAAGAAAACAACAATTTTACCTTGACTGACTGGCAGAAATTAACAGACGAGGTTAGTGAGAAGATGAGCCAAATGAAACAGGATTGGGAAAATATTGAATCTTTTAACGAAGCAAGCACCAGTAGTCCGGCTGGATTACCAGCCAGCGAATCAGTTGAGCGAGAACAACCATTGTTTACAACCTCTACTGAATTAAAAATTACTCAGGAAGAATTAGATAAATTAAAGGAAAGACTGGGAGAATTAGAGCAAAAATTAGAAGGAGAATAAGAAAATTTAAATCAAGTATAAATTTAGTATCAAATAAGATGAAAAAAATAAAGAAGAAAAAAATAACAAGCAAAAAAATAATAAAGAAAGCAGTTAAAAAAGCGGTTATTAAATTACCAAAAAAGGTAAAATCTAAAAAGGCAGCTAAAGTTGCCAGGCCGGCGCAACGCAAGAAAACAGCTAAAACCGTAAAAAAAGTAGTTCAGCCAGTTAAAAAATTGAAAGAAAGGAAAAAAATTGTAGAAACCAAGACAGGACAAACAGTTGCAAGAGCCGTATCTTCTTCTGCCAAGAGAGAGGAAATTAAGACAGGCGAAGTTAAACAGACAGAGGAAATAAAAAAAGAAGAAGGAGTAAAGACGGAAATAGTTAGCGAAAAGAAAATGACCAAGTATGGTTTAGTCGAGCCATTACCAATTAGTGATGAAATGCGCAAGTCTTATCTTGATTACGCTATGAGCGTGATAGTAGCGCGGGCATTGCCTGATGTTCGAGACGGTTTAAAACCTGTACACAGACGAATTTTATATGCCATGTGGAGCGTCGGTTTACGTTCCGGAGCCAAGTTCAGAAAGTCCGCTACGGTGGTTGGTGAAGTTTTGGGCAAGTATCACCCTCACGGTGATACGGCTGTGTATGATTCCATGGTGAGATTAGCTCAGGATTTTTCTATGCGCTATCCCCTGGTGCGCGGCCAGGGAAATTTCGGCTCTATGGATGGAGACAGTGCCGCGGCGATGCGCTATACTGAAGCTAAAATGTCGCCTATTGCCGAAGAATTGCTTTACGATATAGAAAAAGGCACTGTGGATTTTATTCCGAATTTTGACGGCTCCCAGAAAGAACCAAGGGTTTTACCGGCCAAGTTGCCAAACTTATTGCTTAATGGCACTATGGGTATTGCCGTAGGTATGGCTACCAATATTCCACCTCATAATTTAGGAGAATTAATTGAGGCTACGACTTATTTGATAGATAATCCAGAAGCAAGCAGTGAGGATTTAATGCAATTTATCAAAGGGCCCGATTTTCCAACCGGCGGTATTATTTATAATAATAAGGATATTTTGCAGACTTACGCTACGGGCAAAGGCGGTATTGTTATCCGCGGTCGGGCCGAGGTAGTGGAAGCCAAAGAAGGGGCATTTAAGATTCTAATTACCGAAATACCTTTTCAAGTTAATAAGGCCAGTTTAGTAGAGAAAATTGCCGAGTTGGTCAAGAATAAAAAGTTAGACGGGATTAAAGATTTACGTGATGAGTCAGATAAAGAAGGGGTAAGGATTGTGCTTGATTTAAAGAAAGATGCTTATCCTAAAAAAATATTAAACAGTTTATATAAACATGCCCAATTGCAGGAAACTTTTCATGTTAATATGCTGGCTTTAGTTGATGGCTTGCAGCCCAAAGTTTTAACTTTAAAGATGGTTTTAGAGGAATATATTAAACACCGGAAAGAAGTAATAAAAAGAAGAACGCAGTTTGATTTAGATCGAGCCCGGGAGCGAGCCCATATTCTAGAGGGATTAATGATTGCTCTTAATAAGATTGATGCAGTCATAAAAACCATTAAGGCCAGTCGGGATAGGGAGGTTGCTCGGAGAAATTTAATAAAAAAATTTAAATTGACTGACAGGCAAGCCGTAGCTATATTAGAAATGAAATTAGCTACTTTAGCTAATTTAGAAAGGTTAAAAATTGAAATTGAATTAAAAGAAAAAAAGAAATTAATTAAAGAGCTAGAAGCTATTTTAAGATCAAATGTTAAAATAAAAAATATTTTAAAAGATGAAATAAAGAAATTAGTGGATAAATACGGTGATGAAAGAAAAACCCAGGTTATTGCCCACGGAGTTAAGGAATTTTCCATGGAGGATTTAGTGCCTAATGAAGAAGCGGTAGTATTTATGACGCGCGATGGTTATATTAAACGATTAACGCCGGATACTTTCAAAGTTCAAGGACGAGGCGGTAAGGGCGTGCTCGGTTTAACCACCAAAGAAGAGGATATGGTAGAGTTTATGTTTATGACTATGGCTCATAACGACATTTTATTTTTTACCACCCGAGGACGGGTTTTTCAGCTAAAAGCTTATGAAATTCCTCAAGCAGCTAGAACTGCCAAAGGCCAGGCTATTGTAAATTTTTTACAGCTATCACCGGGAGAACAGGTATCTTCAATTTTGCCCCTGGATAAAATTTCAAAAAGTAAATTTTTATTTTTTGCCACGGAAAAAGGCTTGGTTAAAAAAGTAAAACTGGAAGCTTTTACTAATGTGCGTCGTTCCGGCTTAATCGCCATTAAGATAAAAGGTGAGGATAAATTAATTTGGGCCAAGCCTACCAGCGGTAATGACCATATTCAGTTGATTACAGCCAGGGGACAGGCTATTCGTTTTAAGGAAACTAATGTACGCGATATGGGACGGACTGCCGCCGGGGTATTTGGCATTCGGTTGAAAGACGATGATACGGTTGTTGGTATGGGTGTTATCAAAATTGATAAAGAAAAGCTAAAAAAATATCAAATTTTATCAATTATGGAGAAGGGATTTGGCAAGCGCACCTCGTTGCATTTATATAAAGTGCAGGGCAGGGGCGGTTCTGGCATTAAGACAGCCAAAGTGACAACTAAGACCGGCAAATTAATTAATGCTTATATTGTTAACGCAGAGACCATGAAAGACAGGGATTTAGTGATTATTTCCGTAAAAGGACAGGTTATCAGATTGCCGTTTAAATCAGTAAATCAAAGCGGACGGGATACCCAGGGAGTGCGTTTAATGCGGTTTAAGGCTGAAGACGATAAGGTGGCATGCGTGACGTGGGTGTAATAAGCAAGAAGGCAGAAGTAAGAATTAAAAATATAAATAAAAGAGCGAGATTTATAAATCTCGCTCTTTTATTTTTTATAAATAATCCCCTTGCTTGTTGCAAACAAGGGAATTATAGTGAGAATTTAATATTAAAATACATGGAGGTTGGAAAATTCCTTTTTTGACTTTATAATTCATATCTGCTAATCTTATAATAATGTCCATTATGGGCTTTTTTATTTTCTAGCTAATAATTAATTTTAAGTTTTATGAAAAAAGCAATAATATTGAGCTTAGCAATAACTTTTATTATTACTGGCTGTAGCTTGACTCCAAAAAAAGACAAACCAGTAATTATTGGCCTGGAAGCAGCTAAAGCCAAGGCAGTGAATTTTATTAATGATAATTTAATGCAGCCTGGCAGTGAAGTTACCATCAAAGAAATAACAGAAGAAAATGAGCTTTATAAAGTAGTGGTCAATATGGCCAATGGTCAGGAAATTACTACTTATTTAAGCCGGGACGGGGAAAAGTTTTTTCCGCAAGTAATGGATATAGCAGAAATAGAGAAGGAAAAGCAAGGAAATGCAAACAAACAGGAAGCAGCCCAAACCCAAGCTGCGGCTGATACTCCAAAAAGCGAAAAGCCAAAAGTAGAACTTTTTGTCATGAGTTATTGCCCTTATGGCACGCAAATAGAAAAAGGGATTTTACCGGTATTAGATACTTTAGGAAACAAGATTGATTTTGAGCTTAAATTTTGTGATTATGCCATGCATGATAAAAAAGAATTGGATGAGCAACTTAATCAATACTGTATTCAAAAGAATGAGCCAAACAAATTAATCAGTTATTTATACTGTTTTTTAGAAGAGGGCAAGACCGAAGAAGGCTTGACTAAAGCCGGGATTAATAGAGCTAAGTTGAATTCCTGTGTCAGCGCCACTGATAAAGAATATAAGGTAACTCAGCAATATAATGACAAGAGTACTTGGCGAAGCGGACAATTTCCGGTTTTTGATGCAAATAAAGAGGATAACACAAAATATGGGGTAACTGGTTCTCCGGCATTGGTCATTAACGGTAAGAAAATTTCTTCCGGTCGGGATGCGGCAAGCTTATTAAAAGCTATTTGCGCCGGCTTTGCCAGCGAACCAGGGGAATGCAGTACGGAATTGTCAGGAACTACCCCGGCGCCGGGCTTTGGCTTTAGCGGGACCGGCAGTAACTCTGATGCCGGATGCGGGACATAAATATTGTAATGCGAATTTAATTTTTATAAAAAAAGGCAATATTTATTTTGTCTTTTTTTAGATGTAATTTGTACAATGAGATTAAAAATTTGAAATTTGGGCAGATGTAAAATTATTTTTATATTTCAAAATTCAAATTACTAATTCCAAATTTCTAAAATATGGCTTTAATTTTTGATATTGAAACAATCGGCGTTGACTTTGATAATCTTGATGAAATTACCCGGCGCAGTTTAACCCGTTGGATCAAGCGGGAAGCGGCCGGAGATGAAGGCAAATATAACGTAATGCTGACAGATTTAAAAGAAGGACTAGGGTTCTCCCCTTTAACTGGCGAAATAGTAGCCTTGGGCGTTTATGACACAGACAGAGAAAGGGGAACGGTATATTTTTCCACCAACTCTGCTGGCTTGGCAGACAAGGCGAATGAGCAGCCATCTGTTAAAGAAGAATATAAAGAGTGGATAGACGGTAATTTTATTTTTAAACCAAAAACAGAAAAGGAGATGCTGGAGAGTTTTTGGCAGGGAGCCGAAAATTATCACGAATTTGTCAGTTTTAACGGACGTTCTTTTGACGCACCGTTTTTAATGCTGAGGTCGGCTGTCAATAAAGTTAAGCCAACCGTAAATTTAATGTCTAGCCGGTATTTGCGAAGGGATTATTTGGGTATTAGACATATTGATTTATTAGACCAGTTTTCTTTTTATGGCGCAGTAAGGCGGAAAGGCAATCTGCATTTATACTGCCGCGTTTTCGGCATTAAATCCCCTAAGTCGGCCGGTATTACCGGCGATGATGTGGGGAGATTATTTAAAGAAAAGAAATATAAGGAAATTGCTGAATATAACAGTTGGGATTTAATAGCTACCGGGGAGTTGTATAAGATATGGCGGGAATATATCAGGAATTAAGATTGCAGATTGTAGATTTAAGATTGTAAATTATTTCTTAACTATTTATAACTGTTAGCTCTTGCATATTTTAAAAATTTGTGTATAATAAATATATTGCTAAAATTCAATAAACACCTATAATAAAATCTTTGGTTTTAAAGTCAAATTACCGGGATAAATTAGCCATTTTAAAATCTCGGAACCTGCCAATTCTTGGTACAAATTTTATTTCATAAAGTTTGTCTAGGTTTATTAGGAAAGCTTTACTAGGTGGCCAAAGAGCTTCTCTGAGAACAGGGAGGCTAAACATTATTTTTTTATTGGTTTTAATAATGCTAATTCGCGAATCCAGATTGTTTTTGAGGCGAATAATTTGGTAAATTGTGAATAAGTAATTATAGATAATTTATGACTGTTGAAAAAAATGATCAAAAAATTAGTGGCGATGATTTTAGAAGATTATTGGAAAAGAGCGATTTCATAATACCACGGGCGGGAGAGCTGGTTAAAGGTAGGGTAATTTCAGCTTCTAAATCAGAAGTAAAGATAGATATTGGAGGTATTTTAACAGGCGTAGTTCGTGGTCCCGAGCTCTACGAAGAAGATGAGGATTATGCTAATTTAAAGGCAGGAGACGAAGTAGAAGCAACCGTAATTGAAGGAGAAAATGAGAATAATGAATTAGAATTATCATTCAGATATGCGGGACAGGAAAAAGCCTGGTCAGGGCTAAGAAGTGCCCATGAAAAGAAAGTTGCTATTAAAGTTAAAGTAATTGATGCTAATAAAGGCGGTTTATTGGTAAAATATCGCCAGATTTCCGGTTTTTTGCCTGTTTCTCAATTAGCGCCGGAAAATTATCCTCGGGTCAATGGCGGTGATAAAGGAAAAATTTTGGAAAAATTGAAGTCTTTTGCTGGTAAAGAGTTTGAAGTTGTAGTAATGGCCTTAGAAGAAAAAGAGGATAAGATTATTTTTAGTGAAAAAGAAGCTTGGAATGAAAAACAAAGGGATGTGATTTCTAAATATAAAGTTGGTACGGTGGTAGAAGGAGCGATTACAGCTATTACTGATTTTGGTGTCTTTTTAAGTTTTGGCGAGAATTTAGAAGGTTTAATCCATATTTCCGAATTAGCTTGGCAGAGAATTGATGATCCGTCCGATTTATTTAAAGTAGGAGACAAAATTAAGGCGGAAGTGATAAGCCTGGAAAACGCAAAAATATTTTTAAGTGCTAAAAAATTAATCAAAGATCCGTGGCAGGAAGTTGGCAAGAAATATAAATTAGGACAAATTGTAGAGAGCACTGTTTTAAAAGTAAATCCGTTCGGCTTGTTCGTTAAGCTAGATAAAGATATTCACGGTTTGGCCCATATTAGCCAGTTAGGCTTGGTCCCAAAACAAAGAATTAATGAAAAATTTAAGGTTGGCCAGAAATACCAATTTGAGATTGTTTCTATGGAGCCCAAGGAACATCGTTTAGGATTAGTTTTTTTTGAAAAGAAGAAAGATAAAGTTAGCCAAAGCGAAGGAGATAGCCGGAAAACAACAGTAAAAGAACTTAGTAAAAAAAATATTGAGCCAGATAAAAAATTAGAAAAAGAAAGCAAGGGAAGCAATAAGAACAAGGAAGATAAAAAAGACATAAAAGAAAAAAAGAAAAAAGAAGAGAAAGAAAAAGCTGGTAAAATTAAAAAAAGTAAAAAAATTAAAAGCAAAAAGAAAAAATAATTATTAGAATTATTTTCTTAAAATTTTTTAAAAATATGAAAAACTTAGTTAAAAATTTTTTAATATTTTTTATAATTTTTTTAGCTATTGCGGCCTTATTTAGTATTTACGACAGTAGTAGCCACAAGGCAGAAAGAGTGGGGATGGAAAAGTTCATTACCCAAATTGAACAGCAGGAAATAGATGGTATTATTGTTAAAGGCAGTGAATTAGAAATTACTCTAAAGGATGGCACTGAAGAAACAGTTAAAAAAGAAACTGGAGAAACACTATCTGAGCTTTTTAATAACTTTGGTATAGACAGGGAAAAGATTGCTG
>CAZXKB010000056.1:0-10241 GCA_964641285.1 uncultured Gammaproteobacteria bacterium
TTACCTTAGCTTATTTTTCTAAACCCAATCCTGTCCTTAGCCGCTGTCTCGGTACCAAACATCTGCCCGCGCATAACCGTATATTCCCCGTATTTATCGTTTAACTTATCCATCGCCCGGCTCAACTCCTTTCGGCTTAAATTATCTTCCAAAAGTGACATTTGCTTGGTTGCCGGGGTTAAGCGGCTAACTGATACGGCCAGCATGCGGACCGGCAGGGCTAAATCGGTCTTTTCTAAAATATTGCCGGCGTATCGGTAGATCTCTTCGGTCGTAAACATCTTGTCCGCGGTTTTAAAACTGCGGTAAAAACCGCCGGCGCGCGTATAAGCCCAGCCAATATGCATAACTTGCGCTTCCATCTCCTGCGTCCGCAATCGCCGCCCGGTTTTCTCGCAAAGCTTATAAAGAATACTGCTTAAATATTTTTTATCAGTGGTCTTTTTCGGCAAGCAATACGAATGCCCGACTGACTTAGGCGTTGGCGCTCCCTGCTTTACCGAGGTAATTTCCAGACCATTAACATTGGCCCAAAGATAATAGCCATAGCGTCCCAGAGCCCGGCGGATTTTATCTGCGCTGTAATTTTTTAAATCCCATAGATTATTTATGCCCAAGGCTTTGAGCCGTTCTCCCATGCGGCAATTTATCCCCCAGGCGTCCTGTAAATCCCTGTTTTTTAAAACACTAGCTAATTCTTTTTGGTTATCAATTACTAAAACGCTTTTCTTAGGCGCAACATCAGAAGCGAATTTGGCTAAAAACTTGGTCCAGGAAATCCCGACCGAAGAATTAAGCCACTCCCCCGCTTCATTTTTAATCCGCGCCTGAATTTCCTGCCCCATGGCCAGGGCTTCTTGAAAATCCTTAATCCAGCCGGTTAAATCCAAAAAGGCCTCGTCAATGCTATACGGCTCCAGGGTGTCGGTGTAGTTTTCCAGGATACTAAAAATCTTTTGAGTAGTAGACCGGTACTTGGCCGGCTCGTTTTCCAAAAGTACCACCTTCGGTTCCAGCCTCAAGGCTTCCCGCGCCAGACAGCCGGTTTTTATGCCCTTGGCCTTGGCTTCCATAGATGAGGCAATAATACAGCCGCCGGGCGATAAATAAGCACAGACGCCAACCGGCCGGCCGCGCAAAAACGGATTCGCCTGCTGCTCCACGCTGGCAAAATAACTATTCATGTCGATATGCAATATTATTCTTTTCATAGAGAATTCATGCTTGCCCGCCGAATCCGCCAACTGGCGGAGTAGGCGGGTCTATGTGGAAAATAATTTTTTGTTTCATACACCTAATTTGTCATCCCGGCCGAAGAGCCGGGATCCAGGGGAAAAACGTAAGTACACTTTGCCCTTACAGTCTTGTATTTAATATCCTTACGGCTCCCTCCTGGATTCCCCGATTAAATCGGGGAATGACAAAAAAATTGTTTTAATTACCCATCATAATACAATTCTTCAATCCGCCAGCTTAAATCACGGGTAAAAAAAGCCAAGCGGAAATAATTGGCGTTATCGGATACGCTGAAATAATAAATTTTATCATTGCCATCGCGCTCTTTATGCACTAAATTAATTTTTTCTATCTTGTAAGTCTTGCCCCGCCACTTAAAAAACAAAGGGATAACCTGCTTTTTGTACTGCATCAGCTGGCCAACCGAGGCCATCTTCAGCTTGCGACCGCCCGACATTACCGGCGCTGAATGTTTAAATTGGGCCAAAACCTCAATGGGTTCATTAAATTTTTCCAACATAAATTAAGATTACAAAAGATTACAAATTACAAATCTGTTACAAATATACAAATACGGATTCATTGCTTTGAAAAATACTTAATAAAAATTTAAGTATCATTTATAGGATTTTTGTTATTTGTGTTTTATTTGTAATTTGTAATATTCAATTTGTAATTTGTACTATTTTTAGTATACACGAACAAAAAACGAAAGTCAAGACTAATAAAAATACCTCTGTGAAAAGCTAATTTAGTAAAAACCTCTAACTGTATAAAATTAAAAATAACCGTTCACTTTGGTGCAAAGTGAACGGTTGATAAATACAAAAAACGAGGTAAAATCCCCTGCTTTTTATCCTTATTGACTCCCCGTTTCTTTATAAATAGGAACTTGTCTTTGGGGATAAAAGCTAGTTTCACATCGTGAATGATGTTAAAACTTATTTTATGGAGACGAGAGAGTATATTTATATTGCGAACCTTACTACCGGTAAGGCAAAAGTGATTTAGTTAGAAGTTTTTTTCTTGCTCTTTATTAAGCCTACAATACCAATAATAACAGCAAGCAACCCTAATAATTGCCCTCCGGGACTATCATCATATTCGCCGTATATAAACATAAAGACACCGAGTAGTATTGCGAGAATGAAATATAGCATTCTTCTTTTATTCATAAAGTATATTTATATTTTTGTGCTTAGTAGTTTTTTATTATAAACTCTGTTTCTGGTAATAAAATATATTCATTGTTCCTTTACGAATAAAAACTGTTTTAAGAGAGTAAAAAAATTATTAAATCAAACATTATCCTTTTTATTATACCCAATAAGCAGATACAGCGCTCCTGGAATTATTCCAATAAGCATATTAATCATAAAATCTGCTTCTGTCGTTAGACCTATAATAAAACCTATTATCATCGGAATAACAACAAAATAACCGCCAATTTTTTCATACTTCCAACCCAGGGCCAACCCGATAAAAATCAAGGGGAACATTGTTAACATGGCATTATCCCATATTGAATAATCTGCGTTAGCAAAGGGCAATGGATTGCCGTAACCAAAATAAAACGGTAAGCCTAATAATAGTACTAATAAGGCCATAATTCCAGCAAACCATTTTATGACTTTTATTTGTGTTTTCTCTAATCTCATATTGATTTAGTTTAATTTATAATATTGTTTATTTTAATTATATTTTGCTTTAAAATTTTATTTAGCCTGCCTTGCCCTTGATAGTTTAATATATTTTTTTGCAAATTCTCTGGAAATATCTTTTCTATATCTTCACCGTACAAAGAGCCGTCGCGCGGAACTTGGTGCGTAAATTTATCTATAGAAAAAAATGAAAGTTCATTGGGATAATCAACTAAAACCGGCCCGGAAAAACCGCTTAACTCTATAATTTCTTCATTTTCCTGTTTATATTCCTGACAATATACCCAGAGCGACAAAGGAAATATATCTTCTTCATTTCCTAAATTTTCAAAAACACAATAATTACTACTATCTTTTTTCGTCTGCCAGGAAAACTGTTCTTGAGTGAGTAAGTATTGTGTTATCGCCTCATCTCTTGGTGATAAAACAAAATTTTCTTCAGTCAATAAATTTATGGCTTGAGTATCGCCTTGGTTGATATTGCTTTCAAAATTCCAAAAAAATTTAGTGATATTAAGGTTGCCCTCCATGTAACCAATCGCTCTTTTAAGCTCAAGCTGAGCCAATTCCTTGCTTCTATTGATCTTTTCTTTGTTATAACCAATGTAATATTTTTTCAAAACCGGCAAGGCTCGTTCATCTCCCAGCTGACCGAGCGCCCAAATAGCAGAATTACGGGAACGAAAACCATTCTCTTTATCGTCTAAATAAGCAATTAAAGATTCCACGCAATCTCCGTTATATTTTTCCTGGGAAAGCATGCATTTTTCTCTGACACTATAACCGATTATATTTATACTAAGAAGAAACATAAAAATAAAAAGAGACGCTCCGATTCCAGATAAATAAAAAAATAATTTTTTGTTCATATAGTTATTTGCTACGCAAACCCGCACTACAAATGCGGGACATACGAATAATATTTTTAGCTGTATTTAAATATTTTTTCAATGGGTTGTTTAAAGATTAGAGCAATTTTAAAAGCCAGCTCCAAAGATGGAATATATTTATTTTTTTCCACGGCAATTATTGTCTGTCTGGTAACTCCGCATTTGCTGGCCAAATCTTCCTGGGTTAAATCAAATTCGGCACGAAAAACTTTTATTCTATTATTCATCTGCGCCATATTTTCTATTAAAATAATAATAAGATATTGAATAAATCGTAATAAGCAGTAAAGCAATATAACAGCATACTATTCCCAGCGATTCAAGGTAAAGATCTTCATGCGCGCGGGCCGTAAATATAGAAAAAAGACCAAAAAAAGCAAGAAACATTGTGACCACACTATAAGTCGCCCGGGAGGCCCTGCCGCTTACTGAAATTACTCTTTCGTCCACTATAATTTTCTTAAATTTGCTCTTGGCCAAAAAGAGAAATAGAATTCCAATAAAAATACCTGAGATAGCCAAATGAAAATTATTAGTAATAGTTGCCACCATTACTATGGTAGCGATTAAGAGAGCGATTAAGGTTCTAATTATCTGGTATTGTTTGTAGCTCATATAATTTGTATAAATAATTAAGCATGCCCCGTTAGTATAACTTTTACGGGGTAAATTATATATTACTAATTGTAAAGTATTTTTTACATTGTGTCAACAAACTATTTATCCACAACAAAAAAACAAGGTGAAATTCCCTGCTTTTTTGTTGTAGACGATAATAAAAAATTATCTCCTACCGCCGCCACCGGTACGCGGACCACTACCACCGCCGCGCCGGCCGGTACGCGGGCCGCCGCCTCTAGGGCCGGTTCCATCTCCGCCTGGCATATTTTTTTCCTTTTAGCAATTTACTAATAAATTGCTATTAATGATTAATATATATGTTCTGCCCCGTTTAGAGGAGCATAACCCCATTTATCATCAGATAATCCTTCCAAATAATTCATTTCAAATTCATCGCCATACACCTGATAGTGATCATAAAATTCAGGAGTAACCTCATATACTTCATTTGTCTCCGGATTATACAACCGGCTATACCCTAAGATAGCATCGCTTTGTTTTTCCGACATTCTTTCTTCTGACTCAAGCTTGTTTTCCCAGACATCCATTATAGTATCGGAACTTTCACCTAATATTTTTCCCGCTTCTAATATGCCGGCTACCGCTTTATTTTGTGCCTGTATACAGGCAGATGTATATTCCTGGCTTATTGTATAAGATTCTAGGCTTTTCTTTAACGAGGGTACTATTAAATCAAGCAAACCTACAGGTGCGGTAATACCAATAAACATTACTCCATATCCTAAACCAATAGAGTCTTTTACGGTTATTATGTAAAAATATCCCTCTCCTAACTTACCGCCTTGTTGAAATTCTGCCCTGACTAATTTTCCATCAGTCGCATAGGCTGGTTTATCGGCAATGTTCTCCAAGTTTATTATTTTAACATTGGTCATAATCGGAACCTGTGGAAATGCTTGCTGGAAAAACGGCATATTGGCCAGTGCTCCAAAATTATTTAAAAAATTTTCAGCGGTTAATGGACTTACTAGCGGGGTATCAAGATAAGGAAGTTTATTGCCCCCAAAAAACAGATAATTACTTTGGTCTTCTTGCTGGCGTTGCTGGCTGGCATAAACCGGACCAGCTTCTGAAAAATAAAAAACCTGTTTCAATTCAGACGAAAGATCTCTGGCTAAAATTGACTTGGTGGCACATTCGCCTCCGGTATAAATATTCCAGCCAGATGGAATATTTAAAGATACTTTCCCGTCTGTCCATGAAACTAATTGCACTAACTCTGCTTTAGCCACTTCACCTATTGATATATTGAAAGGCGTAGTTTCGGACGGACTTTCTTTTGATTCCTCGGTAAGTTCTCCTATACCGGAATCTTTTTCTGTAGAAATTTTATTTAAATTTTCATCGGTAATACCAAGCCCCTGTTCCCGCATAACTTTGAAGGCATCGTCTGGTCTGCCCAAATAGTGCATTTTCAAATCAACAGTATTAACATAATACGCTTTTCCGCTGTCTTCTACTTTCAAGAAAATCCTCCCCGACAATTTGCTCGGCGCTTTGCCGTTCCACGAATCAAAATCTTTATTGGAGACTCCTAAACCCAATTCGCGCATTATTTGGAAAGCGTCAGCTGGCCTGCCGAGATAATATCTTTTTTCATTTTCGGGATTAACATACCAAGCCTCTCCGTTTTGTTCTACTTGTAATAAAATTTTGCCTGATAAAATGTCTGCTAAATTTGCTGCATCAGAAAAATTAATAGGTATTAGGCCTAAAACAAAAATAAAAATCAAGAAAACTATAAATTGTTTTTTCATAATTTTAAAATAATTTATAATATTAAACAAAAATCTTTGATACTTTTCATTACAAGAATTTTGTAAATTAACATTGAAATTGGAAAAGCTATAAAAGCGAAAAGTAAATTCTTCTCTGAAAAATAATTGACGGCGAAGCAGAATGACAAAAATGCCGCCAAATATAAACAGAACTAAAATGTATTTTTTATATAAGTTTGCATTTTTACCTAAATTTGAGTAAGGTCTTGCCTTTTTAATTAAGACCCATCCTTATTGGCTCGGGGACTTGGACTCGAACCAAGGTTACCAGGGCCAGAACCTGGCGTCCTACCGCTAGACGATCCCCGATTACTTGATGATTCTTCCGCCAAAAGTTTTTAAAAGCTTCTCGGCTAAATTATCTTTTTCACCATCTTTTTCCTCAACGTTTCTCTTGGCCGTTTGTTTGTCCTCTGCTCCCCCGTCATTACTAACTAAATCTCCATTGCTCACGGCTAAATCTTCGTCAATCACGGCTTCAAGCAACAACGGCAGTCCATATACTTCCTGTAATACTTTTTCCACTAATTTTTTGATATTAGGATCCCCCACCCTTTCTTTATGAAACTTATATTTAAAAGCCAGGCGCAACTGATTACCGCCAACATCTCTGGGACGACATACTCTTAAAATAAAAGATAAAGAATGATTATACTTTTTTACCTTAGCTAAAACTTCATGCCATTTAGCCTGGATCATATCATTATTTAAATCTTGGCTGGCATTAGCCGGCCGGGAATTAGAAACTGCCTTAGGCTGCTCGACTTGTCCTGATCTTTGATGAGACGAGTCTGGGACGGAAAGCGATGAGGCCGTAGTAATCCCCCAGCCGGAACTAATAGTGCATAGTTCAGTAATGGCTATCTCCACTGGCAACTGGCTAATAAAGCTGCCTTTAAGGTTGTTCCGAGCCTCAATAAACTTTTCCATAAAAACTATTACCTGGCCTAAAACTAAATCGCGGCTAACTTGGCTCACTTGCGCTTCCATACTCTCTCCCAACTCTAAACTTAATTTTTCCGCTAAGGCAGGGTTAATTTTAGTAATCATTATTTTTCTTAATAACTCGATTAAATCGGTTAAAAATCGTTTGAGGTCAATCCCTTCATCAATTAATTTATTAATCAAGCCAATAGCGGCTCCAGCATCTTTTTTCGCTAAATTATCTATCAAGTTTATAGCTTCTGTTAAATCGCTTCTGGGGATTACCAGGTCGGCTTCTTCGGGAGTAATCTCATGCCCACTTGTCTGTTCAGGCGGGCTAAGAGCTACTATTTGTCCAAGCAAGCTTTCCGCATCGCGCATATGCCCTTCGGACTGGCGGGCAACAGCTTCTAAAATTTTCCTATCTATCCTGATTTTCTCTTTACTGGCGATATACTGTAATTTTTTGGTAATTTCGCTGACACTAATACGCTTAAAATCAAATCTTTGGCAACGAGAAATAATGGTGGTTGGCACTTTGTGCACTTCGGTAGTGCATAAAATAAAAACCACATATTCCGGCGGTTCTTCAATTATCTTAAGCAAAGCATTAAAGGCGGAGATAGACAGCATATGCACTTCATCAATAATAAACACTTTATACTGACAGCGGGCAGGCGCTACTCTGGCGTTGGCAATAATATTTTCCCGTACATTATCAACCCCTGTATGGCTAGCCGCGTCAACCTCTATTATGTCTAGACTGCGTCCAGCGGTAATTTCTTTACACATATCGCATTTATTACACGGCTCAACCTCACTTTCCTTGCGTTTTATACAATTAATTGCCTTAGCCAAAATACGGGCTACCGTAGTTTTACCTACTGCCCGCGGTCCGCAAAAAAGATAGGCATGAGCAATTTTACCAGAGGCAATTTCATGCTCCAAAGTTATTTTTATATGATTTTGACCAACCACCTCGCTAAATTGTTGCGGTCGATATTTTCGGTATAAGGTCGCCATATTAATTTTAAACAATAGAAAACAGATAGCAGACGACAGAAAAATATAAATTGAAATTAAAAATCCGAAATTCAGGGCATCTATATCCCTAATTTATACAAATTTCCATTTCCAAATTTCTAATTTCTTTTTGCTTCCTGCTTTCTGTTATCTGTTTTCTGCACTTCATTATTGATTTTGCTTAACAATGTTTTCAATAGCTGCCCATTTGCTCTCTCCGGTTTTAGGAACTAATAATACTACCTCGTCACCAGCTTGCCCTTTGAAATAAGTTACGCTAGCAGTTAAAACCCGCAACTTTTTGCCATCAGCCATGACTATAAAATTGCCATTACTTGTTTGTTCTAAATTGCCAACCAACCTAATACGCTCAATCGGGCCAATCTGTTTATAAACAAAGGTGCCATTCGGAGTAATGGTCAATTTCAGGATATCACCCTCTACCAGTTTTGATTTCGAGGCATAATTGGATGGTATGCTATACTGTTTACCGTCAGGACCAATCATGTTTTCCCCGTCAAAAACTCCTTCTATTATCCTGCCTTCTTCAAATTTTTCTTTATGACCATCTTCGCTCGCACTAAAATCATCGTTGCTTATCTGGCTAATACTAATACGGGCTTCATCTTCCGGACTAATAAATCCGGCCAGTAACTGAATTAATTTTTCATTACTCTCTTTTATATTCTCCAGCAATTTCTTGATAAGCACCATTTTAGACTGGCTGATGACTATCCCTTCATCGCCGGATGCTTTATCATCTTCAATTTTCCTACCTCCTTTTTTAATCTCTGAAATTTCAGCAGCGTCTTCGCTATCTGTTAATTCAGGCATTAAATCTAAATCATCTATTATTGGTTTATTTTTATTTTCATCTTCTCCGTTGTCTTTCTTTTTTACGTTTGTTTTTGCCATATGTTTGTATTTTTTCCTCCGCTAATTGTTTTTATTTTAACGGAGTAAATTTTAAACTAAACTTTAAATTTTTCTATTTATCTTTTTATGTATTTTAATATTAGACTATTTTTATATTTTTGTAAATACTATTTAAAACCACAATATGGCACGCAAAATCAACCTATCCTGCGTGCCTTATATTTTCTAAATAAATACTAAACGAGGCCTGTTCTTTTCCTGATTTTAGCCTCAATTAATTCTCTGTCTTGACCGTATTTTAATCGGCTTAAAGTTTTTATTTTATTAACAGTCTCATCACTTCTTATGCCCGGTAAAGGCCAAAGAGTGGCCATTGAAAACGGACGGCTGGCCGTATTATCAATTAATAATTTTACATAAGCCGTATATTTTTCAATATTAATTAAATCATATTGGTTAAAAACCGGACTAAATTCCTTTTCCATTATTTGGGCATCTTCCGAACCTATTTTAAATAATATCCAGGAACCAACATTGCCAAAAACTGCATCCTTAATTGAGGTGTCCTGTCCCTTTACTAATTGGCCTAAATACTGATGAGCTATAATTAAATTTAAATTATATTTTCTCGCTTCGGACAAAATGGAACAAATTGAATCAGTAGTAAAATTCTGGAATTCATCAATATATAAATAAAAATCCTTCCTTTCTTCTACCGCTATATCAGTGCGGGATAAAGCTGCCATTAAAATTTTGCCTACTAAAATCATGCCCAAAAGATAAGCATTCATTTCTCCCACTTGCCCTTTGGATAAATCAACCAAAAGGATTTTTTTATTGTCCATTATATCGCGTAAATTAAACGAGCTATTTTGCTGGCCGATAATCGGCCGCATTGTATCATTGGAAATAAAACTTGTTAATTTAGAAGTTATATAAGGCACGACATTGGCTAAGGCCGCATCACCCCCGGCTTTTTCCGCTTCTTTATGCCAAAAATCCACCACAGTCGGATCCCCACATTTCTCTAATTTCATCTTACGAAAATCAGCATCAGCCAGCACTTTAGGAATCTCCATCAAAGTCGAACCGGAAGCCGGATCACTCATAATTAACAACATGGCATTGCGCATATACTGCTCAAAAATTGGCCCGCCAGTCGCCTTAAGATCATAAAGCTTATCAAATATCTTAATCATTTCATTAATGAC
>CAZXKB010000057.1:0-2288 GCA_964641285.1 uncultured Gammaproteobacteria bacterium
CATTATTCTACTGATTATGTTTTTGAAGGGGAAAATAAAAAAGGATACAAAGAAATTGACGAGCCTTGTCCTGTCAATAGATATGGAAAATCAAAATTACATGGTGAAAAGCGGATTTTAGAATTAAGCGGCGCTGGCTTGAAATGGTATTTAATTAGGACATCAAAGCTTTTCGGGCCAAAAGGCGAAAATCCTAAAGCTAAGCCCAATTTTTTTGATATTATGCTTGAGTTAAGCCGGAAGCAGGATGTAATTGAAGTAGTGGACGAAGAGATAAGCTGTTTTACATATACAATTGATCTAGCTAAAGCTACTAGGGATTTAATAGAAAGCGGAAAAGGAAATGGTATTTACCATATAACTAACAGCGGACCCTGTACTTGGTACGAAGCGGCTATTGAATTATTTAGAATAGCTGGTGTTAATATAAAAGTAAAACCGGTGACAGGCGATAAGTTTCCACGGCCAGCCAAACGGCCGAAATGTTCGGTGTTGTTAAACACAAAATTAGAGCCATTGCGTAATTGGCAAGAAGCTTTAGGGGAATATTTAAAAAGTAATATTAAGTTATAATTTGTAATTTAGTGAGTTATTATGCCGACCAAATTACGAATTTCTAATTTTTAATTTAAAAATGCCATATGAGAGGAATAATTTTAGCCGGAGGTAGCGCTACGCGGCTGCTTCCCTGCACTAAAGTCACTAGCAAGCAGCTTCTACCGGTCTATAATCGGCCGATGATTTATTATCCCTTAAATACTTTAATTAAAGCCGGGATTAAAGAGATATTGATCATTGTGGCCCCGGAAAGGGCTGGGGATTATCTTAATTTGCTTGGCAGCGGCAAAGAATTCGGCGTTAAATTTACTTATGAAATCCAAGATACACCCAGAGGACTAGCCGACGCTTTTATCGTTGGGGAAAATTTTATTGACGAAGAGGATGTAGTAATGATTTTAGGCGATAATATTTTTGAGGATGATTTGAGTAAAGAGATTATGAGTTTTAAAAAAGGGGGTAAGGTTTTTGCCAAAAAAGTGCCTGACCCTGGACGCTTCGGGGTAGTGCAGTTTAATGAGCATATGAAAGCTATAAAAATTGAGGAAAAACCCAAGAAATGGATTAGCGATTATATTCTTACGGGTTTATATATTTATGATAATCGAGTAGTAGAAGCGGCTAAGCGAGTAAAGCCTAGTGAGCGGGGAGAGATAGAAATAACCGATTTACACAATTGGTATTTGAAAAAAGGAGAGCTGGAGGTGGCCATGGTTCGCGGAGAATGGATTGATGCCGGCACTTTTGACAGTCTGTTGCGCGCCCAGGTTTTAGCTAAAGAAAAACTGCAAGACAAATTGATAATATAAAAGTATATGGGGTTAAATCAGCTTAAACTAACAATCGGTTTTATTACCTATGGCAAATCAACCGCAAAGTATTTGCCATATTTTTTATCAAGCCTGAAAAAGCAAACTCGGCAGGATTTTAAAATATCAGCAATTGATAATAGCGAAGAGCGAAATAATGAAAACAATCTATATATTAAGAAGAATTATCCGGCCGTGTCCATGGAATGGGCGGGGGGAAATATTGGTTTTGCCCGCGCTTATAATCAGTTGATCAAGAAAGCTTCTGAACAGAGAACGCAGTATTTTTTTGTAATTAACCCCGATATTATATTAGAGCCCAAGGCTATTGATTATTTAATTAAGGCCATGGATAGCGATGAAAAACTTGGTTCTGTTTGCCCGAAAATCCGGCAGTGGGATTTTATTAATAATAAAAAGACAAATATAATTGATAGTTGCGGGGTTGCCTTAAAATCAGGTTTAAGATTTATTGATATTGGACAGGGCCAAATAGATAAAGGACAATTTGATGAGGCGAAAATTATAGGACCGACCGGGGCAGCGGCAATGTATCGGCTAAGTGCGCTAGAGAAAGCCAGACAAAATGGCCAGTATTTTGACGAGTTAATGTTTATGTATAAAGAAGATTGCGATTTAGCTTATCGGTTGTTTTTGGCTAATTTTAAATCAAAATGTGTGTCAGCCGCTATTGTTTATCATGACCGGACCGCAGAAGCCAAGGGAGAAAGTAATTGGCGAATTGTCTTAAATCGCAGAAAAAAAAGTAGGCAAATAAAAAAATGGTCTTTATTAAATCAGCAGATTATTTTTAAAAAATATTGGCACCAGCAAAATTGGCAAAATAAAATAGCAATTGCTTGGCTTGAGTTAAAGATGATTATTTTTATTTTGATTTTTGAACAATATTTATTGAAAGAA
>CAZXKB010000058.1:0-5074 GCA_964641285.1 uncultured Gammaproteobacteria bacterium
TGGTAAGGCAAAATCTTATATTTGGGATGAACCAGTTTTTAAAGTATACAGCTTTAACAAATACGCTCCACCACCGCCCAAACAAGAACAAGAATCCAAGCAAGCACCAACCAAACAGGCTAAAAAATCCCGGGAAGAAACTGCTACTCTTGCTCTTCTGGAAGAAGTCTTCTTTGATTTTGATAGCGACAAGATATATAAATCCGAACAATATGATGCTATCTATGCAGCAGCTAAAAAAATAGTGGGGATATACAATGGCTGGGACAAGGAAGAAAGGCTTAAAAAAATATTCAGGTGGGTAGGCGGATGCAGTGATGAAGGGTCGGAACTTTACAATAACGATTTGGGTCAAAGACGAGCAAAAAGAACCAGTTTGGCTACCGCCCAAATTTTAAATAAAGAATACGGCATGCCCATAGAGGCGGTTATCCATTTAGTCCGTTTTTGCTCAATCGGTGAATATTTTCCCAAAGACAAAAAAGATCTTCCGAAAAATAGAAGTGCATTTTTAACAATAGAGGAAAGAATATAAACATTCTTACCTAACAAGGAGGTAAAATAAATAAAAATTATGGAGCAACTATCCGTTCGGGTATTTGCTCCTTTTTATTTAAGGTAATAATCTTAAATTTAATATACTCCTAATATTTAAAATCTTTTCTTCTATTTTTTTATTGTCTATGCAATTTGACAAAATTTTAAAATTATGATAATTTTATAAATTAATTTTTCAGTTCTTTACAATGTAAAAAACTAATCATTATTTTATCAACATTAAATCAAGCG
The DNA here is from genome assembly GCA_964641285.1 of uncultured Gammaproteobacteria bacterium. GTDB lineage: Bacteria > Patescibacteriota > Patescibacteriia > Patescibacteriales > CAZXKB01 > CAZXKB01. The sequence continues at coordinate 790 of CAZXKB010000058.1, forward strand.
AATAGGAGGAGTTTAACATGAGAAAGTATGCATTGATAGTATTGATTTTAACAAATTTTATCTTAACAAATTGCACTTCTACAAAACAGGCTGGCCTACTGAAGGAAGAGCCGGAAATTGATACGTTGGCCGATAAACAACCTACGAGTCAATTCTGGAATCATATTAAAAAAAAACGCCAGGAACAAAAACAACCTACTGATATTTTGCCTAAGACCAATAAGGAAACCATCTCAAAAACACCTTTAAAAGAGACTGTTGAGACAGGAATGTTAACCAAAGAGGAGGTTAACGGTCCCCTGGTTATTTCAGAACTTGATAAAAAGTCTTCCGCTGATAAAGAAACCTTATCAGGAACACCTTCAAAAAAACCTGTTGAGACAGAAATGTTAACCAAAGAGGAAGTTAACGGTCCCCCGGTTATTCCAGAACTTGGCAAAAACCCTTCCAAAGATAAGGAAGCAGTTAATTCTCGGCTTATTGCCTTGGAAAAAAGAGTGACGAAAGTTGAGGATAGAGTTAAGTCAAACGAAGGTAAGCTTAGTGATCTGCAAAGATTGATTGCTGAAGCCGAAGACAATTTTCTTCATGATGCCGACATTCCTCGAGGATATTATTTTTGGACTACCCCGTTTAATTTTGGGATTAGTAAATTGAATACCGAGCAAAAAAAAGGATTGGATATCCTGATTGAGGGTATTCTTACTGGAGGAGAAAAAATTGAAAGAAAGGTCATTGGCTACGGCGACATCCTGGGAACAAAAAAAGTTACTTATGCGGTCTCAGAAAAACGCGCCCAAGAATGCATTAATTATCTCATAAAAAAACTTGGGCCTAATAAATCGGTTCCGTGGGATACAGGTACTAAATGGAAAGATTACTTTAACGCCTTGGCTGGAGGCCCCACCAAAAGATATGGTTCCTTCAAACATAACCGAAGGGTTAGATTTGAAAGGAGAAAATAATTTCGCTGAATTATAAAGCCCCAAAAAGAAAACATTTTCTTCTTGGGGCTTTTTTTATTTTAATTTCTAATGTATTTATTTTAAAAAATTTGCCCTTACTACTATTTCTTTAATTCAATATTTGCATATCCTTCGTCATCTTTTAACTCAACATGAACATCCTTTTCTATATCTCCCGCTTCCTGTGTTTTAGAGCCAATCATATTTAGTACTTCTTTAATGCTCGTTTCTTTCACTTCAGGACTTTTATCAGCTAGGGGCAAATTCTCGCGAATTAATTGAGCTAAATTAATATGCCGGCCAAATTCACCGCTGCCATAAGTTCCGTGGTGAGGTAAATCTGGAATATTGCCTGAACGCCACATTTCCCAGGCCTTGCTTTCTTCTGCCGGAATAGCTTCAAGCAGTTTGCCTGCTTTTAATTTTTTAATTATCCACCACTCATTTTTATTTAAACCACATTCTTTTAAAACCATTTTTTCTGCTATTTTATCAGCTGAAATTTCTTCAAGACTTCCTTTTAATGTAGGCTCTAATATTTCCTCTTCTTGTCCCGCTAAAAAACCCGCCTTGTCAACTCCCTCTACTCCCGCTGATTCCCTGCCAATCATTACTAAAACCTCCTTAATACTCATTTCTTTCACTTCAGGGCTTTTATCAGCTAGAGGCAAGTTTTCGCGAATTAATTGAGCTAAATCAATATGCCGGCCAAATTCACCGCTGCCATACATTCCATGGTGAGGTAAGTCTGCAATATTGCCTGAACGCCACATTTCCCAGGCCTTGCTTTCTTCTGCCGGAATGGCATCAAGCAGTTTACCTGCTTTTAATTCTCGAATTGCTTCCCACTCGTTTTGGTTTAAACCACATTCTTTCATAGCCATTTTTTCTGTTATCTGATCTATCGGAATTTCTTTATTAGCTTTTACAGGCGTTTCTTCAGTTACAGGCTCTGTTACTACTACTTTTTCTCCGGTTATTCCCTTCCCTTTTAAAACAGCTTCATAATTATCGCTGGTCCGAGGAGCACCAGGATGGGCGCTAAAAAATTCTTTTAAAGTTTTATTATTTTCTACAATACTTTCAATTTGCTCTTCCGACAATCCATCGGTTAAACCTTTGCCTTCCGGAAAAGTATCGGCAAATGCCTTTTGCCATTCCATAGTTTTTAGCTGACTGGCTGATAATTTATCCATATTAATACCTTTTGGCAGCCCATAAACTTTTGGGTTCGCCACTATCGTATCTTTAACTCTGTCAATATTATAAGTTTGTAGTGCCTCTGTAGTATTTTTATCCCCGCTCTCGTTTAACTCCTGAAAAACCTTATTACCCTTTAAATATTTTTCTGCTACAGTCCAAACAGAATCTCCTTTTTTAATATTTACTTTTTCTGCTATTTGAAAATATCCCTTTTCCGGGGCTTCCGGAGATACTCCTGCTACCGCTCCCGCCTTTATTGCCGCCACTTCTGCTTCTTTTAGTGTATCTTCCAACGGCTTGCCTGCTTGAACATCTTTTATTTCTCTTGCCAGGGATGCTCTAGCAACTTCTTCAGCTGTTTTTTCTTCCGCTTCTATATCTATTGGTTTGTGTGGTTCAGTCGGACGTTCATACTTGGTAGTAAGCTCATCAGGTACCGGCTCTTTTATTTCTGGCGGAATACCTTCCTTGGAAGCTTCTATAGCTTCTTTAATGTCATCCGGTACTTTAAATGGAGACTGGTAAGTTCTTTTCTTTATGTCGGGCTCAACTTTTTTTTCATAGAATTGAACTGGTTCTTTTTGAGGAATTTCTTCAACTTCCATTTTATCAGACGGGGCAGGAGGCGCTTCTGCGTCTTTCTCTGGACTAACTACGCCTTTGAGTCCTCCCCGCCAACCTAATTGTTCACCTAAATACCGAAAAGTATAACCAGCGATAGCAAACCCGGCTGATATTATCGCTCCTCGCCCAAATTGCTCCCATAAATATCTCTTTTGTGCTTTTTCAGCCTTACTATCACGTTCGTCAATTGCTAAATCAAGACGCTCTTCGTACTTTTTATCTATTTTATATTCCTCTGCCTGAACTCTGCCATGGCTTAAAGTATTAATTAAATTGTATTGTCTGGCTAACCTATTTTCTCTTGATCCAAAATCAATAAGACCTTTGTCTATTTTATCATCTATCCAATCCACACTAAGTTTCAATGATTTTTCATAAGCAGTTCTTTGTTTCTCGGTTAATTCTTTCCCCTGTGCTGTTTTTTCAGTTCGTAATATTTCTACTAACAAATCAACTTTATCACTTACCTTTTTGACTTCAGAATATTTTTTCGCGGTTTCACTAATATCTTTCTCTCCTCTTCTGGCCGATATTTCTCTTTCCTTTAATGTTTCTTGAGCTCTTCTTCTGGCTATAAAACCACCTACACCAGCCGCTGCAATAGGCGCCCCTACTAATCCCACCATACTAGTAGTAGCTGCTCTGGTTAAATAACCGCCAGCTGCATAAATTCCTCTTTCCGTAATTATATTTTTCCATACTTGCCCCCAGGCCCCTTTATCCTTAATATTTTTTAATTTTTCTTCTACTTCTGGGTGAGTATTTAAAAATTGATTCAACTGCACTTGACTATCTATATTATTCAAATACAAACAGGTTTCTTTTTCTCCCACTTCTTTTTCTTTTAACTCTAAGATATTCTTTTTTGCTTCTTCATACCTACTTCTTGCTTCTTGATATTTTTTTCTTTCTTTTCTTTTTGCAGTTGCGTATTTCCATTCATCAGGTATGTAACTAAATTCGGTAGCGATATTATTAAATTTTTTAACTTGCTCTTTTTGTTTTGATGTTAGCTCTTTAAACCCTGATGCATATTGAATTTCCAAGTTCCCATCCCTTAACTCTACTTCGGGTCCTAATTCTTTCATTCCATTAACTAGCTGCTGCAATGCTTCTCGGTGAACTGCAATCCCTCCTTGGTTAATCCCCAAGGCAGTTGCCTTTTCTAATTTTGCTATTTGATATTTTTTGCTTATCCCCTGCCACATTCTACCTAAAAATTTAGCTTCACTGGTATTTTTTTTATATTTTGATGCAGCTTCTTCTTGGATTCTACCTAAAGACAATTGCTTTAGATTCTCTAAAACTAAAAGTTGTTGTCCTTCTGATAAAAATTCAAAATTTTTCATTTCCTCAAAATCCTTTTTGCTAATCTCCTTTTCTTTTTCGAGTCGGTTTAGTGCTGTCATGAGCTCTGCAACAGCAGTATTGTATTTCAGGTTTGGGATATCTTCCGAGACTTTCTTTATCGTTGCGTGCATCCATGCAGAAAT
>CAZXKB010000059.1:0-7946 GCA_964641285.1 uncultured Gammaproteobacteria bacterium
ACAAATATTTATAAAAATGCTACTATATTCAAAACTGTTCTTTACCAATAATATCTAAGGGGGTTTAAAATGATAAAAAAAACATTTTTATTTACTTTATTACTGGCGTTTTTTATTAACGGTTGTGCTGGTAAAAGAATGGCCACTTTCAAAGTTGAGAAAGACGGCACAATAAATTACCAGGATAAAAATATTTCTTTATTAGAACCATCTATCTGCCCTAAACAATTAACAGAAGCTTATTTCATAAAAACTCAAGCAGACATGATAAGAGGGGCAACAAACAGTAATGCGGGAAGTAAATTCAAATACACTTTTGTAGCGGTGAATGTTACGCCGGAAAGGGCCTATATTTTCCACCCAGAACTAGGAATTAATCTTCCATTGGCTGCTAACGATGGTAGTCAATTCTTATATCTAAACAATATACCGACCAGAGTATATTTCAAAAATTCTAAAAAGAAGATCGTCTGGAAACCTCAACCTAACAGGATAAAGATGGAAGAAAAAAAAATATTCCGTGGCGTGCCAAATGTAGATTTGATTCTCACTCTCGAACGCCAGTAAACTCAAAAGGGAGCATATTTAAATGCTCCCTTATTTATTTACCTTATAAAATTCTTTATTATTGTTGTGATCCCATGCCACTGCCTCCTCCCCACGGCATATACTTGAACACAAAATATGTAATGGCGTAAGCAGATACTATTATTAATAAACCAATAACCGCTCTCTGCAATGTGTCTTTGGCTTTTTTAACCTTCTCCTCCTCTCCAGCCGCCGTCATCCAATTAAAGCCGGCTAAAAGAATTAAAATTATAAAAATTACTCCCAAAAGGCCAAGAAAACCTTTGATGATAGCAGCAATAATTCCTCCTATACTTTGAGTTGAGCTAAAGCCGGCTTTACCTCTAAATGTTACTTCTTGTAATCCCATGTCTGCTGTCCCGGAAGGCTCTAAAATACGTCCATATGAATCATTAACAAAAAAGGTTAAAAAAAATAAAAAAATTATAGTCAATATAATAAACTTTTTAATTAACAATTTTGTTGACATAAAATTTATATTTAATCTTTGGTAATAAATTGATACCAAATAAAACTCCAAATTGCATAAGATCCGACTACAATAATTAAGCCAATAATCGCCCGCTGAATGGTTTTTTTCGCTTTATTAATTTTTTCCTCGTCTCCGGCCGCGGTCATCCAATTATAGCCGGCTAAAAGCATTAAAATTATAAAAATAACCCCTAACAAGCCTAAAAAAGCGCTAACCGCCGTACCAACGATTTCGGAAATCGTTGTATCTGTTACATCTGCATAGGGCCCTTTGGCTTCCGCTACCTGCTCTAATTTATCCAAAGCCGGATTTCCGGCAAAAACAAAATAAGGCAAAATTAAAACCGCTATCAGGCAAACTAGGATTAAAATTTGTTTGAGTATTTTATTCATACCTTATGTTCTTTCAAGTCATTTACGGGGTTGTTTTTAAAGTAGCGCCGCTTAATTTACTAATCACAAACCAGCTAATGGCATAAGCGGCCATTACTATTACCAAGCCAATAATGGCGGCCGTAATCAAATTCTTGGCCTTGGTAACCTGTTCTTCATTGCCTTTGGCCATCATCCACAAATACCCGCCATAAATCATTAAAACTAAGAAGATAACACCAAGAAAAGACAGGACGACTTGAATAATAGTACTAATAATATCATCTGTATCCACAGTAGTATCATAACCCGCTCCTTCCCTGGCTGTTTTACCTAAATATTCATCTTCAAATGCATCCTTCAAATTTGCTGCTTTAACATCTGAAATTATTAAAAAAATACTAAATGCCAAAATTGCCAATGATAATAATATTAATCCTTTTTTATTTTTATCTCTCATACTCTCTTAATAAAATTTAGACACCAGTATAGTTATGGCATAAGCTGCTAAAACGATTATTAAACCGATTAACGCATTTCTAATAATATTTTTCGCCCTGGCCACTTCTTGCTCATTGCCCCTGGCCAGCATCCAAATATAACCGCCATAAATCATTAAAATTAAAAAAATAACTCCTAAAAAAGACAAAAATGCTTTGATAACAGTTCCAATTATCTCAGCTAAAGTCTTGCCTTTTAGGCCAACCATTTCCGTATGGCCTGTTCTATCAGCTGTGGCGGTTAAACCGCTTTCAAATTGTTCTTTTGCGGTCTGAGCAAAAACTAAATTAATGCTTAAAAAAACAAATATATTACTAATAATAAATAAAGCTAAAATAATTGTTAAAACCTTTTTCATATTTTGATATCCTGTCTAATTTTTGCTACTAACCAGTTAATTGCCCTCCAATATAAACTGTAATCGCATAAGCCGCTAAAACAATAATTAGCCCTATTATAGCCGCAAAAATTAATTCCTTAGCTTTGGCTACCTGTTGTTCATTGCCCCGGGCCATCATCCAGGTAAACCCACCATAAATCATTAAAACAAAAAAGATAATGCCGATAAAAGCCAAGCCAGCGCCAATAACTTTGCCAATGGTCGTAGGAATATTAGTGATAACTTTAGCATCTAAGCTTCCTGTTTGTTTAGCATCACCCAAATATCCCTCGGCCGCAGTCTGGTTTAATCCTTCCAGGGCTTTCTTAGCGCCCGTATCTTCAGCTAATACCATAGGCACAATAACAAAAAAAGCCAAAAAAATGGCTGCTAAGGCAATAATTATTCTCCTTTTAGGGTAAATATGGCGTAATCTAATCATAGAAAATAATAAATTAAGCTTTTTTCTCCACTACTATTGATACAAACCTCGCAATGCGCTTATAATCTGCTATTTACTAATTTAAGCGTATTAATTTATGTCCATAGTAGTGAAGCCCTCAAACTCTTGAAGAGGGCTCACTTAAATTATCAAAGCTAGTGATAGTAATTGTGCAAATATTAACCGGTAGCGTTAGTAGCATTATACAAAGCGGAAATTACAAACTGGGCAATCCCAAAGGCCATTAAGATAATAATCAAACCGATTACACCAGCGCCAATTAATTTTTTGGCCGAAGCTACATTGTCTTCATTGCCAGCCGCGGTCATCCACTTAAAACCACCGTATAAAATCAAAAGTACGGCGATAATGCCCAAAAACCCCAAGACAATATTAATAACTGAACCAGCCATTGTTCTGGGATCTTCATTACCCAGGCCAGTAGCGCTCTGAACATTTCCTTCATAACCGCCCCAAAGCATATCATTATAATCAGCTTGAGCAGTAGGAACCAGGACCAGGGTAAAAGCCGGCACTAAAATTAAGGCTATAGCTGCTAAAGAGGAAATTTTTATTAACATTTTTGTTCTCATATATTTATCTCCTTGTCTTTTTAGCTTGAATTATTAAATATATTAAAAAGTAATCTTTGCAATATAATCAACCTAAAATTCCACTTCTATAAACACAAACTTTTTAGCGCATTCTTTGCCCTATTATACTGCCTCTGCAGCTATATTTTGGATTTATAGCAGTGGATCCCTCAGACCTGAGAGTCCACTATCATATTAAATCTAATTTTAATAATTTAAAAATATTAACCGGTAGCGTTAGTAGCATTATACAAAGCGGAAATTACAAACTGGGCAATCCCAAAAGCCATTAAAATAATAATCAAACCAATTACGCCAGCGCCAATTAATTTTTTGGCTTCAGAAACCTTGTCTTCATTGCCAGCCGCAGTCATCCACTTAAAACCACCAAGTAAAATAATTAATACAGCTATAATACCTAAAAATCCCAGGACAATATTAATTACTGAAGCCGCCATTGTTCTAGGATCTTCATTGCCCAAGCCAGTAGCGGCCTGAACATCTCCTTCCATGCCATTCCAAAGCATGTCATTAGCATCAGCTTGAGCAGCAGGAGCTAAGGCTAAAGCAAAAACAGGCACTAAAACAAATAATGCGGTCGCTAAAATAAGAAACTTTGTTGATGTCTTTATTTTCATATTTCACCCCCTTCCTATTTTTTTCTTCAGATTAATAACAGATCTAAACTTATATATCAAGTTAAATCTGTATTATCTAATGAAAAAATACATATTTATGAAGTTATTAACATTAGTTATATTTTACCATATTTTTTCTAAAAAATAAAGAAAATAGTGTTTGCCAGTTTAGATGATAATCAATATTAATCCATTTTATAAAACTTAATGTTAAATAGAGAATAATTTCTGATAATCAACAATTCTTCTGCCTGCCCGTTGCTTACAGACAAATTTTTAAATATTAGCTAAAAAATTACAATTAATATTAATCTTGCTTTGAACAATAATTAAACAATATGGGGTCGTGCTAAGCGGTGATAATTTGTAGCCGATTCCTAAATTCCCAGGGTAAACAATATAAATATTGCTAATTTTATTTTTTTCAAATAAAGCCATTTGATTAGTCTAATCGTATAAGCAGTAAAAAATGTGTTAAAATAATTATAAGACCCATTATTATAAAATATTATGAAAAAAATTAAATTTTTAACAATAATTTGGCTGCTTTTTTATATCTTGATCTTTTCCTTTTTATTATATAACTCGTACCATTATTTGGATCCTGACCTGGGTTGGCACCTGCAAGTGGGCAAACAAATTTTAGATGAAAAAAACTTGCCTGGTTATGAATATTATAATTATACTTTAGAAGGAAAAAAATGGGTTGACCATGAATGGCCGCTAAATATCGCTACTTATTGGCTGTATAAAAATTTTGGGTATTTTTATCTAAATTTATTTTTCGCCTTTATTATCCTCGCTGTCCTAATAATACAAAATATTTTTATCCAAAAATGTTTTTTAAAAAATAACTCCGGCTATACAAATAAGTCGTCATCCCCTGGCCACTCAAGAGGTGCTGGATTTATAATGCTTTTTCAACTATTCGGGGTACTAGCCATGGCTCCACATTTAGGAATTAGGATGCAGGAAATTACTTTATTAAATCTCTTGCTTCTTTTAATTATAATTTACCAATATACGCAAAGAAAAAATAATAAAATTTTATTATGGCTACTGCCTCTTTTTTATTTTTGGGCCTGTGTTCATGGCGGTTTTTTAATTGGCCTTTTTATTATTCTGCTTTGGCTGGCTATAAAAATTATTGAACTAATAATAAGCAAAATCAATGCTTTTTACTTTATTGATTTTACCAACAAATTAAAGCCGAAAAAAATATTATTATTATCTTTCTTTTTACTTATAGTTATCGGCTCTACCTTATTAACTCCTTATGGCCTAAAATTATACTCATTTTTGCAGGGATACACCAACACTTTTTACATGAAAAATATTTTAGAATGGCTGCCGTTTTACTATTGGCCCATTAAATATAAACAATTGCTTTATTCTGCGATAATATCAGCTACTTTAATTTTTCTAGTTTATACTCCCCTGAGGCAAGGTAAAACCACTAATTCTAAACTGAATAAAAATAACGGCTTGGACAAAATTGATTTATGGCCCCTTATCTTAACTTTTTCCTTTTTAATATTATCTTTCAAATCAAAAAGGCATTTCCCCTTGCTTTACATTGCCTCTTTTCCTTTGCTTATAAAATTTTACAGCCAACACCTTGACTTGCCGGATAAAATAAAAATTTTTCTTAAAAATAGTTTCTTTATAAAATTTTATTTAGTGGCCGGATTGCTGTTGTCTATTAGCGGTTTAATCATAAAAACCAATTTTACCGCTAATCCTTTTACTTCTCCTCTATTTTGCCAGGCATACCCTTGCCAAGCAGTTAATTTTCTCAAAGAAGACCCTCGCTATTTTGATAAAAAATTATTTAATAATTATGGCTGGGGAGGATTTTTGATTTGGGGCTGGCCGGAAAAAAAATTATTTATAGACGGCCGCTTGCCTCAGTATAATTATGCTGGACACACTTTATTGGAAGAATACTGCGAATTTTTCAATGAGGGAAAAACTGCAAATAAATTAAACCAATACCAAATTAAACTGGTACTGTTAAAAATTAATAAAAAAATTAAGTTTAACTGGTTTGAAAAATATGTCTTAAAGCTTGATGAAGAAAAATTTAATAATAAAAAAAATTATCTAAAAGAATATTTGGATAAAACAAATAAATGGAAATTAATTTATACTGACAAAATAAGCAGAATTTATTTTTATGAATAAAAAAATTTTTTAATATTATTTTTATTATTTGTATTCATTCATGAACACAACTGTTTTAATACTGACGGACTAAGGATGTTATTCTTTAAATTTTAGTATCTACGAACTTGTATTATTGAGGTTTGTGCAGTCCAATAAATTTATGGCTATAGACTTTTGTTTGCCAATTTATAATGAGGAAAAAATTTTAAAAGAAAACGCCTTAAAGTTGCTTGACTATTGTCAAAAACAAAATTTTAATTTTGCCTGGCAAATAGTAATTATTAATAATGGTTCTACTGATAATTCCTTGTCAATTGCTTATGAATTGGTTAAAAAAAATCCTAAAAAAATAAAAGTGGAAAATATTGAACAAGCCGGCAAAGGCCGAGCAATAAAAACATACGGTTTAAAAAGTAAAGCAGATATTGTAGCTTACATAGACATTGATTTAGCGGTTTCGCTTAATAATATCCCCGACTTAATTAATCCTATTATTCTAGATAAAATTGATTTAGTAATTGGCTCAAGACTGTTACCTGGTTCTAAAACGGACAGGGCTTTCTTTAGAGAGCTAAGTTCACGAATGTACATTTTTCTTGCTAAAATAATCCTTAATCATAACTTTACTGATCTGCAATGCGGCTTTAAAGCTATTAAATCCAGCGCCTTGAAAAAAATCATACCCTACATTAAAGACGATAAATGGTTTTTCGATACCGAGTTAATAGCTTATGCCAAACTTTTCGGCTGCACAACTAAAGAAATTCCGGTTGACTGGTCGGAAAACCGATACCAAAAAAGAAACAGTAAGCTTAATTTATTAAAAGATAGCTTAAAATTTATGATTAATTTAATTAAATTAAAAATTAAAATATTAAAAGTAAATAATATAAAAAACTTAACAAACACTTCCGATTAATTTACTGTTATCAAAAAATAATTGACTTTATCAAGATAATATTGTAGAGTTAAGTAAAAATTAAGGCTAGTCTTCTAGTCTTTTTAATTTCTACCTTTATGAATGTCACTGAGTTAGCTAGAATTCTAAAAATAACTCCCCAAGAGCTACGTGATTACTTACCGGGGCTCGGTTTTGATATTGGGCAAAAAGCTATTAAAATCAACCGCAATGTAGCTAATAAAATCATTAGAGATTGGCCCTCCTTAAAGAAAAAAATTGAAATACAAAAACAATTAGCGATTCAAGAAGAAAATAAAGGACAAGATGAAATTAAAACTAAAAAAACTATAAAAATACCTGAATTTATTACAGTAAGAGAATTTTCCCATATCTCCGGTCTGCCAGTTAATATAATACTGCCTGAATTAATGAAAAATGGGATTTTTACTTCTTTAAACGAAAAAATTGATTTTGAAACTGCTTGGCTTGTTGGTTCTGAACTGGATTTAGAAATAAAATTAAAAAAATCCCTTAAAAAAGAAGGGGTGGCCGAAAAAGATAAACTTAAAACTATATTAGCTAAGGAAGAAGAAAGTAACCTCCAGGTGCGCCCGCCAGTAATTGTTGTTATGGGGCATGTTGACCATGGAAAAACAAAACTTTTAGATGCTATCCGAAGAACTAATGTAGTAGAAGGAGAAGCCGGCGGTATTACCCAGCATATCGGAGCTTATCAAGTTGTTCGCCATCGCAAATTAATTACTTTTATTGACACTCCGGGGCACGAAGCTTTTACGGCTATGCGTAACCGGGGAGCCAAAATAGCTGATATTGCTATCTTGGTGGTGGCCGCTGACGATGGGGTTAAACCGCAAACGATTGAGGCTTTTCGAAT
>CAZXKB010000060.1:0-6945 GCA_964641285.1 uncultured Gammaproteobacteria bacterium
GCATCCGAAAATCTGGGAAGCGAGCGGCCATGTCAGCGGTTTTTCCGATCCTTTGGTGGAATGCAAGAAATGCCATGCCCGGTTGCGGGCTGACCATTTACTGGAAGATATCGGCGTGATGGCGGACGAAAAAATGAGCGAGCAGGAAATAAGCAAAATATTCAATAAAAACAAAAAAAAGATCAAATGCCCGGTCTGCGGTACTAGTGAATTTACTGATCTAAAAAAGTTTAATTTATTGGTTAAGTCTAATTTAGGCAATTTTACCGAGGACTGGACCAAGGAGCCGGTTTATTTGCGCGGTGAAACCTGCCAGGGAATATACGTAAATTATAAGAATGTTTTAGATACGGTCAGGGTAAAAATTCCTTTCGGCATTGCCCAAATCGGCAAGGCTTTCCGCAATGAGATAACCGCCAGGCAGTTTATTTTCAGGACCAGGGAGTTTGAACAGCTGGAAATGCAGTATTTTGTTGCCCCCAAAGAGGAAATGAAGGAATATGAAAAATTAAAGGATTATCGCTGGCAGTTTTATTTGGACTTGGGCATAAAAAAAGAGAATTTAAGGTGGCTAAAGCATAAAAATTTGGTATTTTACGCTAAAGAAGCCTATGATATTGAATATAATTTCCCTTTTGGCTTTAAAGAGCTGGAAGGCGTTCATGCCCGGGGCGATTATGATTTAACCCAGCACCAAAAATTTTCCGGCAAAGATTTGTCCTATACTGACCCAGCGACCAAAGAAAAATACACTCCTCATATTATTGAATCATCGGCTGGCGTCGGCCGAACGGTTTTATCGCTTATCTGCGATGCTTACCATGAAGAGGAAGTGAAAGAGGAACAGCGGACAGTTTTGAAATTTAATAAGAATTTAGCCCCGATTAAAATCGCGGTTTTTCCTTTGCTTAAAAATAAACCCGAGCTGGTTAAGAAGGCTAAAGAGATTTATAAAAATTTAAAAATGCATTATATGTGCGAGTTTGACGATAACGGCAATATTGGCAAGCGCTACCGCCGGCAGGATGAGATTGGCACGCCGTATTGCATAACTGTTGATTTTGAAAGTTTGGAAAATAATGACGTGACGGTTCGGGACCGGGACAGCATGGAGCAGGAAAGAGTAAAAATTAAAGAACTGGAGGATTATTTTAAGGAAAAATTTGTTTAATATAAAGGCCATTAGTTTATAATTAAGCCGGCGGTTAAGCCGGTTTTTTATATTTGTTGTATTAGTTGATAAATGATAGAATATTAGTACTGGACATTAAGCTTTAAAATTAGTTAGTTAGATAAGATTACAAATCACAAATTAAGATTACAAATCACGAATTAAGATTACAAATCACAAATAGAACACAAATTCACAAATATTTATATAAATTATATTTTATATTTGTGAATTTGTAGTGATTTGTAATTTGTATTATTTATGAAAATAATAAAAAATTACCAAGAAATTGACATTACTGACCTAAGAAAGCAGGCCTTAGAAATGATAGAAGCAGGCATTAAAAAGGTGCATCCAGGATTTTTAATAAAATCAGCAATAAGATATAACCGGAATTTTAATTCTTTGACTGTCCAAAACAAAACTTATGATATTATCAGGGGAAGAGTTTTTATCGTGGGCGGAGGTAAAGCCGCTGGTCTTATGGCTCAAGCTTTGGAAAAAATTATTGGCGCTTCTAATATTACCGCCGGCATAGTTAATTGCCATGGCGATGATTATGAACTGGAAAAGATAAAAATAATAAAAGCAGAGCATCCTTTGCCGGACAGGAAGGGAGTTAAAGGAGTGGAGAAAATGCTTGATTTAAAAGAAGAATACGAGATAGGAGAAAAGGACTTGGTTATTTGCCTTATTTCCGGCGGCGGTTCAGCCTTAATACCCAGCCCGGCTGATTCAATTAGTTTAAAAGACAAACAAACGGCAACCCAGCTGCTTTTAGAATCCGGCGCTGATATCAGGGAGATAAATGCGGTCAGAAAGCATTTATCAAAAGTAAAAGGCGGGCGTTTAGGCAGGTACTTTCAGCCGGCTCAAGTCATTTCTTTAATTTTATCCGATGTAGCCGGTAATAATTTAAACGTGATTGCTTCCGGGCCGACCGTGCCCGACCCCACGACTTTCAAGGACGCGCGAGCAGTGCTGGTTAAATATAATTTATTAGAAAAAATATCTTCTGAAGCCAGGGAATATATTGAGAGAGGATGCGATGCCCAGGAGGAGGAATCCCCGAAAGAATTGGATAATTGCGATAATTATATTATCGGCGACATCAATACGGCCTTGGAGGCCATGGCCGGCAAAGCTAAGGCATTAGGGCTAAAGCCGATGATTATTTCCGCGGAAATTACCGGTGTTCCGGAAGTTGTTGGCAAAAGAATTTCACAGGAAATTATTAAGGGGGAATATAAAAATTATAATGCATTAATTTTCGGCGGCGAGACTACGCCCTGCCTGCCAAAGACGCACGGTCAGGGCGGACGCAACCAGCATTTAGCCGCTGTCTCAATGCTGGCGATGAAAGATTATCAGAAAGAATGGGTGATGGCCAGCGTCGGCACGGACGGGTCGGATTATTTATCTAAAGTAGCCGGCGCGATGGTTGATTCCTATTCCCTTAGAATGGCTATGCAAAAAGGATTGGATGTTAAAGAATATATTGATAAATACGACACCAACACCTTATTTAAAGAATTAGGCAACTCCCTGATTATTACCGGTGATACCGGCACTAATGTCGGGGATGTGATGGTATATATTTTGCCGTAGAGAATATTTAAAAAAACCGTTGCAGTTCTTTAATGAGAAACTACAGCGGAACCAAATTTTTGTATTTTAAAGCAGGGGTGTGTTAAGTCCCTGCTTGCTTGACAGATTGAATTTTTGGTTCAAACCACCAATCACGTCACAGTACGAACAATAATTCCCATCGCAATTTGACCGATAATTGAACCAATACTTACAATAATGAAAAAAGATAGAACTGCCAACACTCGAAATTTGCCGTTTTTATCTCTCGCGAAACATTGTGTTTCTCTACGGAAAAAGACAACCCACGCAAACGCTACTATTGCCAAAACAACGATACATGAAGTCATGTTTAAAAAAAATAGCACGCCACCACAAATCACTCCTATCGACAAATAATTAAGGCCTTGATTAAAACTTTTTTTGTTCATCTCTCCTCCTTATTTTTCTTGTTAATTTTTATTAACTTAATATAATAGCATTTTTTAGTATTTATGTCAAGTATAAAACCTTTTTTGTTCAGCAGTAGCCTCCTCTTAAGGGACTACAGCAGAAACAGAAAAAACATATATGTTAGCTAACAAGTGACATTAGACTACGAAAAGTATTTTAATTAATTAATTTTTTTATGGAAAATATTAATCAAAAAATAGAAAAACCACTATCTCCAACAGAAGAATACTACCCCGATTGGGATTATAACCCAAGCGAATTAATGGTCCTCGCAGTATGGCATAAAAAAGGATTACCAGAAGATGCTATCAATAAAATTAACTCTGCTATAGATAATATTTTAGGTATAAATCAAAAATTGCCAGGGCAATGGATATTGGATAAAAAAGAATTTTCCAGATTAGTTGAAGGCTATTCTCAGTGTCATACCATCCCTAAACAACTTGAAGACAGGATTATTGAAGTTATAAAATATTGGAAAAAACAAAACGAAAAAAAATAAAATAATAAGTTTACATATAACTCGATACGCAATAATAAAAAATTTTTTAATTTAATTAATAATTTTGGCAATTTGTTTTGCCAAATTAAAAACTATGAACAAAATAAAAATGGGCACGGGCATAGAGGCCCCTCCAACACCTGGGCAAGAAGAAATAAAAAAAATACTTGATCTTAGTTTTTTTGATGTCATGGAAGAACTTGGGCCAGAAGACGAAGAAGTTAAAAAATTGTCAAAAAACGGAGCAGAAGATAAAATAATATCAAAAATTGTTTCGATAATAAACGGGGATGATATTGATGAAAGAGCTGATTTACGCAGAGAATTAAGAGGTTTGTCGGCTTATAAAAAAGGAGCGATTGCGGGACTGATTAATCATCATATGTCCATAGATAAAGAAACAAAAGAAAAAATACAAGTATTAATTGAACCAGAATAAATTGCCAAAATTATTAATTATTTAATAATAAGGAATAAGGCTTTTTATTACTTCTCTACTATCGCTTTGAGCCCTCGCTTTCCCAAATTCAATTTCCGTAATCTGCTAGTGCATCCGCACAATTATAACAAAAAGCTACAACGAAACTTCAGATACGCCGATATGTTGTACGAAATTCTCTTTTGTGAAAAAATAGGAAAAAGGAAAATTTTGGCACTTTTTATTAACTAATTTTAAAACTATGAGCGAGCAAACAACACCAAGCAAAAAAATATCAGTAGGCTTAATCCTTAGCTGGATATTCGGCGTTCTTTTTGCTTTAACCGGAATTATTTCTGTTTTTTCAGAGCCAATACCAGGTTTAGTTATGTTAATTATGGCGGCCGTTCTTCTTCCGCCTGTTACAAAGTTAGTAGATCAAAAATGGAAGTTTCATCTTTCAAGGGGTATGAAAATCGTCGTTATCATTATCGGTTTCATTATTTTTGGTGTGACTATTAATACTTCCAATGTTTCTACTACACAACAAGCTGAACCGCAAAAAGAAGAACAACAGGCTACTCAAAATGAAGATGTGGTCAATGAAACAGTTACAACTGAACCAGCAAACGAAGAACAGCTACAAACTGAAACCAACGAACAGGTCGCTAACAAAGAAAAAACAGAAACAATTCCTACGACCGAAAAAGCTGAAATTCCAGAAGAAACAGAACCATTGCCAGCTAAGGATTCAACTGTACCAGCCGAATATAAATCTGCATTGAACAAGGCTAATTCGTACGCCAATACTCAGCACATGTCGAAACAAGGCTTATACGATCAACTGGTTTCTGAATATGGCGAACAATTTTCTGCGGAAGCAGCTCAGTACGCAATCGACAATGTAGCCGCAGACTGGAAAGCAAATGCTCTTGCCAAGGCGACTTCCTATGCCGAAACACAGCACATGTCAAAACAAAGTATATACGACCAACTAGTGTCAGAATATGGTGAGCAATTTTTAGCGGAGGAGGCTCAGTATGCGATTGACAATGTACAGGCAGACTGGAAAGCAAATGCTCTTGCAAAAGCAAAAAGCTACCAAGAAACACAGAACATGTCACCTGCCGCTATTCACGACCAACTTGTTTCTGAGTATGGCGAAAAATTCACTAAAGCTGAGGCAGATTACGCTATCCAACACCTTAATGATTAGTAAATTGAATTGAGATAAAAAGTGCCAAAATTGAATTAGATTTTTTTCACAAAAGAGAACTCAAGGGGACGCTACGCTTTCGCTCCACTCCGTTCCGCTCACCCTCGCACAACACCGAATATCTGGTTCGGGGCTCGGCTCGCCCCTCACCCAAATTTCAAATTATTTCTGGAGTGTTGCTCCGCAAAATTATACTCCAAAAATAATTTGAAACTTCGGATACAGCGATATGTTAGCTGAAATATATGTTTTTCTTTTAGGGCTATCGCCCTAACTCTTAAAAAGAATTAAATTTTGTTTTTTAATTTGTTCAGCGGTAGTCTCCTCTTGAGGGACTACAGCGGAATCACTTTTTTGAACCGCTTTTTAAGGGCGGTTTTTAGTTTTTTAAATCGGTGGTTTTGCACCAAAAGCCCCGATTATCTTTAATTCTTATTTAGGCTTAGTAATAGTCTTTTTTAAGAGGATTATTCCGCTTATTTATTACAGTAATTATTTAATAAGCGATTAAAGTAAAACTAATTTTTTGGTAAAAGCAGGAGATTTTGTTATAATTTTAAATATGCCAAATAAACTTTATAAAATACTATTAGTTCTGGGAATTGTAGCGGTTTTAGCGGCTATTCCGGCCTTTTGGCTGACTTATTCTGCCGCCAGCGAACTGGAAGTGGACTTTTTGGATATTGGCCAGGGCGATGCTATTTTGATAAAAACACCATACGGGCAGAATGTGCTAATAGACGGCGGGCCGGACAATACCATTATTAAAAGATTATCGGAAAATTTACCCTGGTGGGACCGAACGATTGATCTAATGATTCTTACTCATCCCCACGACGACCATGTGGGCGGACTCAACGATGTCCTTAAAAGATATAGGGTTAATAAAATTTTATATACCGGCGTGGTCCATAATTCACCGGCGTATTTAAATTGGCTGGAATTAATCAGGAACAGCCATGTGCCCTTGACCATAATTGACCGGCCGCAAGCAATTGCCCTGGGAGATGATTGTTGGCTTGAGATTTTATACCCGCGCAGTAGTTTACTGGGCCAGGGAGTAGATAATTTAAATAATAGCTCCATAGTAGCAAAGTTAGTTTATAGGGAAGCTAAATTTTTATTAACCGGCGACATAGAAATAGAAGTAGAACAGGAATTAATTAACAGCGAAGCAGATTTGACCGCGCAAATTATGAAAGCGGGCCATCATGGCTCGGATACCTCAAATAGTGAAGAATTTTTGCAGGCGGTTCAGCCGAATATTGTTGTTATCCAGGCCGGGGCCGAGAACACATTCGGCCATCCCAGCCTGCGGGCTATGAAAAGAATGGAAAGAACAGGGGCTAAAATCTATCGAAATGATCTAGACGGGACCGTGAAGCTATATAGCGATGGAAAAAAAATTGAAATTAGATAGAAGGTTGTTTATTTTTATATAATTGGTATAATAGTTATAGTTATTATTTAGCATTAGAACCATGGAAGATAATAAAAAGAAAATATTAATCGTAGAAGACGACCAGATGATTAGCTCAATGTATAGAACCAAGCTGGAGCAGGAGAATTTTATAGTATTAGCGGCCGATAATGGCGCC
>CAZXKB010000061.1:0-7807 GCA_964641285.1 uncultured Gammaproteobacteria bacterium
GGCCCTGGTGCCCATGACGCCAATACGTAAAAACTTTTTTGCCTTTAAGCCTGATAAAGCTTCTAAGGCCGCTTCTACGGCTGGGATAATAACGCCTAAAACCCGACGCTTTGGATAATTAGCAGGTAGATATTTCTGCTGTATCTTCCTTAGGGCTTTAGCCGAAGACGTATTGCAGGCAATTATAATCAATTCACAACCCTGCTTGAATAAAAAATCAACTACCTGTCTGGTGTAGCCATAAATTACGGCTTGGGATTTATTACCATAAGGGGCCCGAGCATTATCGCCTAAATATATATAATCATATTCCGGCAGCAGTTTTAAAAATTCCTTTAGGATAGTCAAGCCGCCAAAGCCGGAGTCAAAAACACCAATCATAGAAAAATAAAAGTTAATAATTAATTCATATTTTAACTTTATCATATCTGGCCAACCAGAAAAAGCAAAATTTGTCTTATTATTGCCGCTTTGGCTAATAATTGATAGAATTAAATTATAAAAATCCTTACTATCAAAAAACGTTACGTTTAGAAATTTTTATAAATTTTTTACCTAATATTAAACAATAAAACAACAACTTCACATATAACTTGTTGTCTGAAATAGTAAAAAACATTTTCCATTCGGAAAATAATTATTTTTGGAAATTTTTTAAAAAAAGCCGGTGCAAGTGCCCCGGCTATGGATGTTGAAATCCGCTTAAAAATTACAGCGATAGAATCTTCTTAGCCAGATTGACAAAACTTTCCTTGGTTTCGAGAGAAAGCTTTCCGTTCTTATTGTCAAAGCTGGTGTTGGCTGTCTCAGCCAATGCGTCGTCGATTTCGATATCCTGAAACCCGCTACCCTGTTCCGGCTGACCCTCTTCCTCGTCATCAATCCAGACTCTACCGTCCCTTGTTACTTTGACAATCAGGGAGTTGCCGTTAGACCGAGGAATGATAAATATATCCATTTTACCCAACCCAGCTCCTAAGCCAACACAGTTTGATGCTAACCATGCTTTCATTGACGTCCTCCTTTGCTAAAATTTTTAAAAAATTTCCAAAAATAATTAAAGAAATTGCTATTACCTGTAATTCGTTTGTGCTTAAAAGACCGATATTGCATTTTACATCATTTAATCGATATGTCAAGGCGCAATTTCTTGTTTTTTACTACTACACACAACACGGCATATCTGGTTCGCTCTCTATTCAGAGAGCTCACGCAAATTTCCGCCTCTCTTTTTAGATTAATTTTAAAATTGAATTGAGGCGGAAACTTCAGATGATGCCGATATGTTATGCAAAATGCACTCGCTCCCCCTCGCTATCGCTCGGGGTTGCTCGCTAACATTTTGCATAATGTGGTGCGGATGGTTCCACAGTTCTGCTCTGTTTGCTCGCCCTCACATTCGTTCGGAGCGAGCGCACATCGCATAACAGCGGATATCTGTAAATTTTTTCCTAATCCTCCCGTTGGTCGGATTGGAAAAAACTTCAGATCATCCGCACCACATTATATGAAATGGCCTGGAATCCTTAAAATAAAGATGAGGCAATTTTCCTATAATAACATTTAAATAGATTTACTAATAAATAGATTTACTAACCTTTATAAAGTATGAAATCCAAATCATCTAATTTTTTTAAAGTAATCACACAAAGTCAGACTTATCTGAATATGTTTTATTTATTTCTCTCATTCCCCTTGGGCATATTTTATTTTGTCTTTCTTGTTACAGGATTGTCACTCGGGATTGGACTGGCAATCACCTTGTTTGGAATTCCTATTTTATTTGGTACACTTTTCTTATGGCGCGTATTTGCATGCCTTGAGTGCCAACTAACAAAAATTATGTTAGGCATTGATATTCCCTCTATTCCGATAAAACAGTCGAAAGGAATCTGGAAAAAAACACAAGCATATCTTAGTGATTCATTTACATGGAAAAGCTTAGCTTATCTTTTTATCAAATTCCCGCTAGGAATAATCTCCTTTGTTGTTTTGGTCACATTACTTTCTGTTTCATTAAGTTTAATGGCAACGCCTATTTTGTATTACCTTACTAAAACAGGGATACTTCAAGGAATTTTTTGTATCGTTCCAAATAATATTTGTTTTATAAATAGTTATTTTACTGCAATTATTGTGGCAATTATTGGAGTATTTTTGTCATTTATTTTTTTGCACGCTCTTAACGGTCTTGCACGCATTTTTGGATTATTGACAAAATCCATGTTAGAGAAGAAAAAATAAAAAAATATGAAAAAATACAGTAAAAACGATTTATTAAAAATTATTTTTGTCTGGGGCGCTATTATAATCGGCTTTTTAGGGGCCATATTCCGCCTAAATTCATTAATAATTATCTGCATAATAATGCTGGCCATAGCCGTTATATACATTAGATACTACACTATGAAAGAAAGAGTTGATAAATAAAAGAAGGAGGTTCTGTAGAATCCTCCCCCTGTAATTGTCTTTTAATAATGTGTGTACCTTAGAAAGTTTAATGCTGTTTCTGGGGAAACGGCCCAACAACTAAACAGGACAAAAAGAGAATAACTCGCCACACCAATTAAAACAGGCATTATGCGCCAGCCTATCCTGCGTAATTCAGCGATAGCCATAACTACAATGCCGAAACAAATTAAGGCATGCCCGGAAAAAAGTACTGTTGTACAAATCATTTTTGCGTTCTGGGTAGCTGAAATAAGCCCAATGATCATTCCAGCAATAGACACACAAACTCCTAGCCCAGAAATTATAACGCTAACTCTCTTGGTTTTCATTAATATGCCCTCCTTTAAAATTTAGATTAATTTAAAATAGCAACAAAAAAATTTAATTATCATAATATAGCATATAAATTTAATGTTGTCAACTTATTAACTCTAATAAATAAAAATCATAGGACCTTTAGTTAATAGAATAAAAACCACCTTTTGAGTGGTCTTTTTGTTTAAAAACAAATGAAATTACAAAAAATTCTTTTTATTTGATTACTTCACCCTTTATCACTTTTTCCTCTTTGTTCTGGCTTACGCTTACCGCTTGAACCGGTTTTTTAAATAAATATAACTGCTGTAAGCCGGTTAAAACAGTGGTTACCAGCCAATAAAGGGCTAAACCGGAGGGGAAAGAAGAGGCGATAAAAACCGTTAAAATCGGCATAAAATAAACCATTTGCTTATTCATAACCGCCATCATGTCCTCGTCTCTGGCGCCTGGCGTTTTTGCTTTTGGCCTTTTGGTCATCATCATTTTGGCCTGCCAAAATTGGGCTATGCCGGCTAAAATCGCCAGGGGTATGCTGCGCAGGGATAAATCCAGGAAACCAAACGATATATTGTTTATGGCTTCCGGCCTGGTAATAAAAGGGTAAACTAAATCTAGGACCCCATTATCAAATCCATTTCTAAATACCCGGAATACGGCAATTAAAAACGGCAGCTGGATCAGTAGGGGCAGGCACGAAGAAAAGGGATTGGCTTTATTGTCTTTATACAGTTGCATTATTGCCTTTCCCATTTCTTCTTTTTTGTTGGCATATTTTTTCTTAATGGCTTCAATTTGAGGCTGTAGCTCCTGGAGGGCTTTTTGTGACTTTAACGACTTCTTGGAAAGCGGTAAAAGCAACAGCTTGATAACAATTGTCAAAAGAATAATAGCTATCCCCAAATCATGCCCAGGCACTATATTATAGAGAAAAACCAATAAATTAAATACTGGCTGATAAAAAAAGGTTTGAAACATAAAATAAAAATTTCTAATTTCTAAATTATAATTTCTAATATTTTCTTATTAAATTGTTTTTAGGAATTATAATTTATAATTTAGAAATTTATTTAACCGGGTCCCAACCGCCCTTACTCCAGGGATTGCATCTCAATACCCGCCAAATAGCTTTAAAACCTCCCTTGATCAAGCCATGTTTTTCAATTGCTTGAATAGCATATTCAGAACAAGTCGGCCTAAAACGGCAACGGCCGTAAGGCAGTAAATATTGGAGCAGGCCATGATCAAAAGATAGAGTTTTTTGATAAATTCTAATTATTTTAATAGCTGCATAGCGCGGATAGTGCCGAAACATAAAAAAACAAAGGTAAATAAAGCTCTTGCTAAAAAATTTAATTTATAGTAATTTTATATAAATATAATTTTTTAAAATTCTGAATAAGGGATCTTTCAATTTCACTGTATTTCTTACCTAAAATAGGGGGAAGGGTAATAACTATGCAGTCTTTTCCTGGTTTTATCTTATTAAAATGGGAACGGATTATTTCCCTTATTTGCCGCTTTATTCTGTTGCGGTCAACCGCTTTTTTACTAACCTTACTACTAACTAAAATACCAAAACGGCTATATTTGAATTGATTGTCCCTGGCTTTAACGCCAATAATTTTATTATAGCTTGCTTGTCCAGTGGTGAAAACCAAGTCAAAATCTTTCTTTTTTGTTAATCGCTGCTCTTTACTAAGCATAGCTTTATTTTGTTAATCTTGCTCTTCCTTTTTGGCGCCTGCTTTTAATTACATTGCGGCCAGCCTTGCTAATCATCCTCTTCATAAAACCATGTTTTTTTTGCGCTTTCCTCTGGTTAGGCTGATAAGTTCTTTTGGGCATATAATAAATTATTATATTTAATATTTAACATTAATAACATAACATCTTTGTCTTGGCTGGTCAAATTAATTATAAAATTAAACAAAAATTTGTTTAAAAACAAAGGGCTTTGCTTTTTTTCAGTCCTAATCCGAAGATAAAACAGCTACTATTTTTAAAAATAAAATTTCCACTTTTTATTAACAGTTTATAAACATTTCCAGGGGTTTTTAAAATTTTCTTTAGCTGTTATAATTTTAATTGTTATAAATTAATTAATTTTTTGATCATTTATTTTCTGCTTTCCATAAATTAGTTTTATTATTAATCGCTCATATTCTATGAATAATGAACAATTATGGCAATCTGTTTTGGGTGAAATCGAGCTAAATTTGTCTAGGGCTAATTTCACTACCTGGTTTAAGAATACTTTTATTTCCTCTCTTGAGAACGACAAGGTTATTGTTTGTGTTCCCAATACTTTTACCAAGGCTTGGCTTGAAAAAAAATATCATAAACAAATTTCCGATGCCTTACAAAATGTGTGTGATAAAAAAATAAAAGAAATTTTTTATAAAGTGGAAACAAAAAGATCCAGCCCAATGGGCGATCTGCTTAAAAAAATTAAGATTAAAAAAGATTTTGAAAACAAAGAACCGGTTGCTACCAACCGTTTTGGCCTTAATACCCGTTATACCTTCGATAGTTTTATTGTCGGCCGAGGTAATGAATTAGCCCACGCCGCCTGCCAAGCAGTTACAGCCAACCTGGGCAATGCCTATAACCCCTTGTTTATATACGGGGGGGTCGGATTAGGGAAAACTCATCTCCTGCAAGCCATCGGCCATGAAGTAGCCGGTAAAACCAATAATATTTTATATGTTACCTGCGAAAAATTCACCAATGACTATATCCAATCAGTAAAAAACGGCCAGGCCAAAGAATTCAAAGATCGCTATCGCAATGTTGATTTATTATTAATTGATGATATTCAATTTATTGCCGGCAAAGACGGCACTCAGGAAGAATTTTTTCATACTTTTAACGAGCTTCATCAAACTAATAAACAAATCGTTATTACCTCGGATCGACCGCCAAAATCAATTTCCGCTCTGGAAAAAAGGTTAATCTCCCGTTTTGAGTGGGGAATGATTGCTGACATAGCCCAGCCAGACGTTGAAACCAGGATGGCTATTTTAGAGGCTAAATGCAAAGAAAAAAATTATACTCTTGGGCCAGATGTTCTCCAATTTATCGCCGACAGTGTCCAAAACAATATTAGGGAGTTGGAGGGTGCTTTAAACCGTTTAATCGCTTATCATGAATTTAACAACTCTAAACCGACGGTTGATAACACTAAAAATATTTTAAACAACCTAATTGCTAATATAAAATCCAAATCTATCACCGGCAAAAACATCCTTGAAGTCGTGTCTTCTTTTTTTGACATTACCACTAAAGACATTATTGGCAAAAGCAGAAAAAAGGAGTTGGTTTATCCCCGACAAATAACTATGTTTTTAATGAGAAAAGAGTTAAACACTTCTTATCCCACGATTGGCCAAGAGTTAGGTGGCCGCGACCACACTACCGCCATGCATGCTTACAATAAATTAGAAAAAGAAGTAAATAATAACGAAAGAACTAAGCAAGACCTGGAGTCTATTAAACAGCTCTTGTATAATAGTTGTTAATTAATTTGTTGGCGGTGAGTGAAAAGGGGGTGGTCAGACGTTTAATAATTTGTTAACAAAACTCTATTATTTTATTAATACCCCTTTTATTAACAAAAACCACTTAGTTATTAATAGTCTTTTTCACAACTTATCAATCCTTTTTTTGTTTAGTTTTGCCACAAAAACCAACTTTTAACCAACTTAATAACTCCCTTATTATTACTATCTTTATATATAATATTATTTAACTATTTATAAAAATATGAAAATATCAAGCCTACAAGAAAATCTAAAAAATGGTTTGTTTGTGGTAGGGCATGTGGCTAGTAAAAATATTAATCTACCGATTTTAAATAATATTATGATTGAGGCCCGTGAAAAAAATATAAAGTTAATAGCCACGGATTTAGAAATTGGTATTAGATGTTTAATTAGGGGAAGAGTGGAAAAAGAGGGGTCTTTTACAGTTGATTCTAAAATAATTTCAGACTATATTGCTTTATTGCCCAATAAAAAGGTGGATATAGAAAAAAAAGAAAATAAATTAATTATTAAAGGCGAAAACTATAAAACCATTATTCGGGGCCAAACAGCCGAGGAGTTTCCTTTAATACCAAAAATAGATAAAAAAATTCATTATAAAGTTAAAACCGAAGATTTTAAAAAAGCTTTAACGCAAACTATTTTTGCTGTATCCACCAGCGAAACCAGGATAGAACTATCCGGGGTTCTATTTGTTTTTAATAAAGAAACTTTAACTTTGGCGGCTACAGACAGCTATCGTTTAACCGAAAAAGAAATTAAAATAAATAGTAATTCTACCAACGAGGAAGATAAAAGGATTATTGTTCCAGCCAAAGCCCTGCAAGAATTAGTAAGAATATTGTCGGGCATTAAAGAAGAGGGGGTGAGCGAAGAAAGTAAGGAAATTCAGTTCTATATTTCAGAAAATCAAATATTATTCAGTATTGGCCATATAGAGCTGGTGTCGCGTTTAATTGAAGGCCAATACCCCGATTATAAACAGATAATCCCCGCCAGCAGTGAAACCAAAATTAGTATTAACCGATTTGAATTAATCAGGGCCGTTAAAGCCTCAGCAATTTTTTCCAAGGCAGGCATTAATGACATTAATCTTGATTTTCCCTTGGGTAAAAATAAAGCCGTGGTATCATCAGCCTCAAGCCAAACCGGAGAAAACACGGCTGAACTGGAAGCTACTGTTAACGGCAAGGATAACGGCATTGTGGTTAATTACCGCTATTTATTGGATGGGCTTAACAATATTGACAGCGAGAATGTGAAAATAGAAGTTACTAACAGTAATACCCCCTGTGTTTTAAAACCGGAAAAAGAAGAGGGCTATTTATATATAATTATGCCCATAAAGCAGTAGTAAGATATTAAAATAAAAATCAAATACGGTGTTTCTAAAAGCGTGTAACTAAATTCGTGCCTGGTTACACCTTTTTAATAATAATTTATTTAATATTAGGTAAAAATTTAATAACTTCGCATATAACTTGTTATATGAAATA
>CAZXKB010000062.1:0-9122 GCA_964641285.1 uncultured Gammaproteobacteria bacterium
GCGGATAAGTTCGTCAACATGGGTTGGCTCGTGGTTCAGATGGGTAATTATTAATTTTTCTTCAGCTGATTCGGGAATAATTTTTTTACTATCAATATAAGAGGTTACGCGAGTTAAGTCAAGGGCCTCCAAGATATCAGCGGCACTGGTAACGGCTTTAGCGCCTTGTTTTATTAAATTATTGGGACCAGCAGAAACTGGAGAATAAACATTCCCTGGCAAGGCAAAAACCTCGCGGTTTTGCTCTAAAGAAAAGCGAGACGTGATTAAAGCTCCGGATTTTTCTCCGGCCTCTATGACCAGCGTGCCTAAGGCTAGACCAGAAATAATACGGTTACGTTGGGGAAAATTATGTCGCAAGGGCGGAGTGTAGAGTGGAAACTCGGTTAATATCAGGCCGCCGGCGTCAATAATTTTTTCTACTAAATAACGATTAGCTGTTGGGTAAATATTTTGTTGGTCAAGTCCTGAGCCCAGAACGGCTATAGTTCTGCCACCAGCGTTTAGGCAAGCGTTATGAGCCAAGCTGTCAATACCATAGGCCAAACCACTAACAATAGTGATATTATTAGCGGTTAATTCTTGGACAATATTTTCCGTGGCTTGCTGGCCATAACTAGTGTATTTTCTAGTGCCAACTACGGCTAAACTAAATTCGTCATTTTTAGTAATTATACCTTTCCAGTAAAGCAATGGTGGTGGACTATAAATTTCGGCTAGCAGCTTGGGGTAGGATTGATCTTCAATGGTAATAACTTTAATATTTTCCTTGTCTAAATTATCAATAATTTTATTCGGGTCAATGTTGGCTCTGGCAGCCATAAATTCAGTAACGATATTTTCTTCCAGACCAGCTTGGATTAAATCATTGTAAGTTGCCTGATAAGCAGTTTCTAGGTCAGGAAAAAATTTTTTTAGTTTGTTAATTCTAACAGGGCCGAATTTGGGGAAATGGCTGATAGCAATTAAGTATTTAAGATTATTATCAAACATAGAAAGTAAAGTTTATAGTTTTCGGAAAACACTCTTGACATTTTATATTTATTATGATAAATTAATATGTTTATTAATTCACAACATTTTTGCTAAAGAGAGGTTGTCTTGTGGACGCGGCTTAGCGAGTAGGTTACTACTTGCCAGAGGACATTAAATAAATACTTATCCTCCTTGGGTATTTATCAATGATTCCTTTTTGGCAAGTAGTAATTTGCTTGCTACCGGTCATAATAAAAGAGAGTAAACTTTAATTATTTTTTATAATATCATATAATAAAAAAGTGAGATAGTATTTAGATTTTTGCCTAGGAGTGGCGCGGGTATAACCTCCCCTCCTTGGTTAGCCCAAACCTTAATTGGGGTTATCCCCGACTTTTAGGCAATAATTTAAATATTATCAAAGTAAGAATTTCAACAAGGGTCATTAGCATTAAATGACCCTTGTTTTATTAATAAGAATTATGCGGTTTTTATATAAGCGCTAAATTATTTTCGGAAATTAAATTATTAATAATTTTTAATTCTTTTTCACTAAATTTTTGCAAAACAAATTTTTCAGTTGGTATTTTATTAGCAAATTCCGTACGGATACCGACTCTAAGACGTTTAATTTTTTTGGTTTTTAAATGATTAATAATGGATTCAATGCCTTTATGGCCGGCACTACGGGAATCAATGGAAATTTTGTATTTACCCAAGACGATATCAACATCGTCATGAATAACAGTTAATGATTTTGACAGGTCGCTATCTTTTTTTTGCCAAAGGCCTAATTTTTTAGGGAGAAGCTTATAGTATGATAAAATAGCTTGAACCGCCCGCCCAGAATTATTCATAAAAATTTGGGGTTTAACGAGTAGCAATTTTTCCTCTGCTTCTTCTTGGTTAGAAGAAGGGTGAAACAGGATTACTTCAGCGTTGAGTTTTTTACTGTATTGCCAGCTTAAGTTGTATTTGGCCGCCAAAGCGTCAATTACCATAAAGCCGGCGTTATGGCGGGTTGATTTGTATTTTTCCCCTGGATTTCCTAAGCCGATGATAATGCGCATAGTCTCTGGCCCATGACTCATAACATCAAGTGATTAAAATTTTGACTGAGATAAGTTATGTTCTATTTAGGATTTTTTAATTATTTTAATAGTTATAGGCGTTCCTAAAAAATCAAATTTTTCCCTTAAACGATTTTCTATAAATTTAATATAAGATAAACGTAAACTATCTTTGGCGCCAATTTGGATAGAAAATTTTGGCGGATTAACAGTTATTTGTTTTAGATAGGAAATATGGGGACGTTTAGTGCCTTTGTCTTTTGTTGGACGGTGTTTTTTTACAATATTGTTTAGAAATTTATTAAGGGCATTTTCTTTAATTTGAATTTTTCTTTGTTCAGCTACAATAACAATTAATTCTAAAATTTTATTAATTTTTTCACCGGTGAGAGCCGAAGTAAACTGGATAGGGGCCCAGGAAACAAAGGGTAAATAGCTGTATATATATTCAGTATATTTTTTAGTATCTCTGGTTTGGACTAAATCCCATTTGTTAGCGACTATAATAAGGCTTACTTTTCTTTTAATTATTTCTTGGGCTAATTTAGCATCTTGTCGGGTGAGTTCTTGGCCTAGGTCAATCATCAAGAGGGCAATATTAGCTTTAGCCAGAGCTTTTAATGATTTAGCAATACTTAGTTTTTCCAGGGTTGTTTTTTGTTTTATTTTTCTGGAAGTTTTTTGCCCCCTTTTACTAATACCGGCGGTATCAATTAAATTAATGATTTGATTTTGGTAAAAAATTTGAGTATCCTGTGGTTCGCGGGTAGTATGAGGAAGCGGGCTAACAATAATTTTTTCCCTTTGACCAGGTTCAGAGCGGGCTTTGTCCAATAGGGTATTAATTAAGCTGGATTTACCTACGTTAGGCTTGCCTAAAATGCAGACATTGATGGATTTATCAAATACCATTTGTTGTCTATCGGTTAAAAAAATATTTTTTAACGTCTTTAATTTTTTTATTACAATATCCAATAAGTCGCCCGTGCCAGAACCAGTAACAGCGGAAACAGGTACGGGTTCACCCAAGGATAGTTTATTGAATTCAGCTATTTCTTTACGTTCTCTCGGTCCGTCAGTTTTGTTAGCGATTAAGATAATATGACTTGTTTTAGGCAAATTTTTTTTTAAAAAGAGAGATAAATATTTGTCTTGAGGCAGTAAGCCGGCCTTAGCATCAACCAAAAATAATATTAAATCAGCTCGCGTTAAATAGTCGCGAGCTTGTTGTTGGACCTTTGTCTCTATATCGTCTGTTTTAGCTTTTTTGCCAATAAGATATTTTAAATCTATAATGCCGCCAGTATCAACTATTTTTATAGATGCTCCTTGCCAACTTATTAAGCCAAAATTGCTATCTCTAGTAGTGCCTTCAAGATTAGAAACTAGTGCTTTTTTCTTTTCTGATAAACAGTTAAAAAGAGTAGATTTACCAACATTAGTTCGACCAAAAATAACGATGAGAGGTAACTGTTTTTTTGTATAACTCATAACTCATAACTTATAACTTATAACTCATAACTTAATTTTAAATTAGCCATAGGTTATAAGCTATTCCGTTGAATTTTCCGAATTAACTACGCCCGAATCTGTATCATCAGCGTCTTGTCCTAAAATCAAGATAAAGTCTGGCTGAACAGGATTTTTTTCATCTGTTAATTCATTGGCTATTTCATCAATTAGCCATTGCGGTAAACCGAAAGAAACATTAGCTTCAGTTCTGTCTTTAAGGATGGTTAAAGATTCTGTTTTTTCACCGTAAGTTAAATCATAAATAACAGATTTTTGAAAATTTTGCCGGCTACTGTTGCCTACGCGGATTACGATAAAACCGTATTTTTCTATATCCAAGGCTTTTTTAGAAGCCAAACCATTAATCCAGGTTCCATTACGCACTTCAACCGTAGCTCTTTCCTTGGTAACTATAGTTTTTATTTCTCGAGGAGCGTCAGAAAAGATATTGTTGACTAAATATTGGATTTCCGCAAAATCGCCGCTGCGAGGAATTAATATGTAAGCCCCTTCATCGGCAATAGTATCGATCAGCAAGCCATTAGGACCGTTGTCCAGCACCCTGTTAATAATATTTTCCTTTTTGATTTCTTTGTATGCATCCCATAGCTTTATTATCTCCCAGATATTTAAATTAGTACTGATATGCTTCTGGCATTCTTCTAAGATATTAGCTATTAGATTCGGCTTGAAGATGATATGTAGCGATAGAATTTTATTTTTAACTGCTTCAATAATTTTTTGTTGGCGTTTAGCTCGGGCAAAATCAGATCCTTCAGCCCCTGCGGCATGTCGGGAGCGAGCATATTTAAGAGCTAATTCGCCATCCATTTTTTGCCAACCTTGATCAATGTGAAGATGTTCAAATCTATCCTCGTAAGGCTCTGCTTTCTCCTGACCCATAATGGGGAAGCTATAGTCATCCAAGGTATTTTCTACATAAACATCAAGGCTTCCCAATTCTTCAATAATATTAATAAAGCCAATAAAATCAACTCTTACAAAATAATCAACCGGAATATTTAAAATATCGCTGACTGCCTGGCTGACAGCCAAACCACCGCTGTTAGCGTTATCCGCTTCCGCAAAAGCGTTGATATTATTAATTTTTCTCCACCCGATATCTTCTAGGGGTATGGCCAGATCACGCGGTATAGAAACAAGGGCGACTTTTTTAGTCGAAGGCTCTAAACTAACCAACATAATGGTGTCAGTCAGATAACCGCCTTCGTGATTTTTTCCACCCATACCCAAAAGGAGAATATTGATCCTGTTTTGGTCTTCGCCCTTCAGTTGTCGGTCAGCGCTCTCTACTAAATGTTTTATTTGTTTTATAACTGGCAATCTAGCAAACCAAGAAGTTGAGCTTTGATTAGATACAATTACCTGATTGGAAAAGACAAATAAACAGGTAATTAAAAAAATTATTAAGCAAACAGTAACTTTTATAACTTTTTTCCTTTTTGATTTTTTGGCTATTTTTGGCCCCTGTTCTTCCTTTGCCAATATATTTTTCTGAGAATAAATATTTTGCATTCCGTTAAATTAAAAATTTATACTTTAAATATATAATAAATATATTATTATTTTAAAATTATATAATTAGTGACTCAGGCTTAACCTTGCTCAATCGTAGGCAAATGTTCAGGTTTTAATTATAAATAATATAAAATTAACAGTTTATATTATTAAAATATTTCTGCCTTTAAATTATTATTATTTTCTATTTTTTAATTATACCTACGTTTTGTCTTTTTGGCAATATTTGCTTTTTGCCAGTTTATATGTTATAGTGGTGAAAGTTAAATAAATTAAATTAAATATTAAGAAACAAAAGAACATATAAAGATAGTAATTAATAATTACTGTTTTTATAAATGTTTTTGTTTTATTAATTTACTCTACTAAAAGAAAGCAGGGAAAATATTGGAAGTTAGAAAATCATTGCAGTTGAAAGCTTTAAACCAATAATAAACAGCATTTTTTAGTGGGGTTTACTAAAATTCATGCTTAAAAATTTTTTTATTTTTACATTTGAACTTATTAAAATTGTTGTTATCTCCTTGGTGATAATTATTCCTATTAGGTATTTTTTAATTCAACCTTTTTATGTCAAGG
The DNA here is from genome assembly GCA_964641285.1 of uncultured Gammaproteobacteria bacterium. GTDB lineage: Bacteria > Patescibacteriota > Patescibacteriia > Patescibacteriales > CAZXKB01 > CAZXKB01. The sequence goes on from CAZXKB010000062.1 coordinate 5,676, forward strand.
GAGCTTCAATGGAGCCTAATTTTTATGACCATGAATATTTAATTATAGATGAAATATCATATCGTTTTAATGAACCGAAAAGAGGCGATATCGTTGTTTTTCGTTATCCCAGAAATCCACAGGAATATTTTATAAAAAGAGTATTGGGTTTGCCCGGAGAAAAAGTGCAAATAAAAGATAGTGAAATAATAATTTATAACGAAGATTATCCTGAAGGCGTTATTTTAGAAGAATATTATTTGGCTGACGAGGTTAAAACCTATGGTTTGTCTGAAGAAAAAGTCAGTTTAGATAAGGACGAATTTTTTGTTTTAGGTGATAACCGTAACTCCTCAAAAGATTCCCGCAGCTTTGGTCCGGTAAACAGAAGCTATATAACTGGCCGGGTACTTTTAAGGGGGTGGCCATTTGACCGGATAAAATTATTTGAAGCACCGGAGTATGTTTTTTAAGTTATTAAATACAAGCATAAGTAAATTAAATTATTAAATTATGCCCAGAAAAGTAATAAAAAAGAAGAAAGAAAAAGAGGTTAAGACAAGGAGAAATAAAAAATATTTCCGCTTGCGAGGCATGAAAGATGTTTTATTTGATGAGTATAAATATTGGGATTTAGTTATTAAAAAAGCTAACGATTTGGCCGCCGTGTATGATTTTCGGCGAATAGATACACCAGTTATAGAGAGACTAGAGCTATTTGAGCGCTCTACCGGCAAAAGTACTGATATTGTTTCTAAAGAAATGTATTCTTTTATTGATAAAAGCGGAGACAAAGTGGCTTTGCGTCCGGAAGCAACGCCTGGTTTAGTAAGAGCATATATTGAGCATGGCATGTTTAATTTACCCCAGCCAGTGAAAATGTTTTGGCTAGGCCCAGCTTTTCGCCATGAGAAACCTCAGTCTGGTCGTTGGCGTCAGCACAACCAATTTGACTTAGAAATATTCGGGGAAGCCAGCCCGGTAGTTGACACACAGCTAATTTTAATCGCTTACAATTTTTTTAAGGAGATGCAAATTGAAGTGCAAATTCAAATAAACAGTATTGGTTGCAAGGAATGCCGAGGGGAGTATATAAAGAAATTAACTGAATTTTATAGAGAAAGAGGTAAGCGGGCAAAATTATGTGTTGACTGCCGAAAAAGGTTTATAAAAAATCCGCTACGTTTATTGGATTGTAAAGAAGAAAAATGCATAGCTGTCAGAGAGGAGGCACCGCAAATTGTTGATTTTTTATGTGATGAATGCCGGGAACATTTTATTAAAGTTCTGGAATATTTAGATGAGCTGGATATTCCTTATAATCTTAACCCCTTTTTAGTTAGAGGTTTGGATTATTATAACCGTACTGTTTTTGAAGTATGGCCTGAGATTGATGGAGAGACAAATGAAGATGTTGCTGAAAGTTTGCTGTCTAAAAGACAGATTTCTTTAGGAGGAGGCGGTCGTTATGACGGTTTGGTTGAATTGATGGGCGGCAGACCAACTCCAGCCTGTGGTTTTGCTATTGGCCTAGAAAGGGTTATAGTAAAAATTAAAGAGAAGAATATACCCTTAAAAGAAGATGGGGGCGAGTATATTTTTATAGCTCATTTAGGAGAGCAAGCCAGAAGGAAAGTTTTTATTTTATTTGAAGAGATGCGTCGAGCGGGATATAAAGTCAGGCAAGCTTTTACTAAAGATAGTCTTAAAGCTCAATTAGAAGAGGCTAATCGAATTGGTGCCAGATATAGTTTAATATTGGGGCAGAAAGAGCTGATGGACGGGACCATTCTAATACGAGACATGGAATCCGGCACTCAGGAGGTAATTGATTATAAAAAGATAAATAGTGAGATAAATAGAAGATTAAACAATGGAGACTAGAGATTTACGTCGTTTTCCTTAGCGGGAAAAGCCGCACTACAAATGCGGCACATACGAATTAATTTTTTGTGGTCTCTGTCATAGGACGGCTGAAGATATTAAATATTTTTTATTAATAATTAAATTTTAAATTAAAAATTCTAGAAATGGGGGTGAAAAAGTGGTGGAATTTAAAAGAAAAAAGGGTGAAAGTTTTGAGAGTTTTTTAAGAAGGTTTAATAAGGGTTTGTTATACAGTAGAAAATTAAATGAGGTTCGTCAAAAGCGATATTTAACTTCCAAAAAGAACAAGAATAAACAAAAGGAATATGCTTTAGTCAGTAAGAAGCTTCGGGCGCAGAAAGAATACTTAAGAAAAGTTGGAAAACTCAAGGAAGAGCCCAGAAGACGGTGGTAACGTTATCGCCTGTAGCGACCCGTTTCTGAATGCGGTACACGTGAATTAAGATTATCGCTACGCGAGTCCTACTACGCCTACCCTCACTAAAGTTATGTCAGGTAAAAATGGGGCGTATGCGAATTAACTAATATGGCCAATTTATTTACAGTAGTTAATAATGATTTAAAACAAGCCATGGGCCAAAGACAGGAATTAGAAATTTCTGTTTTAAGGATGCTCTTGGCCGCTTTGAATTATAAAAGAGTCGCCATAGGTAAAAGTGCTAAGAATAATTTAACAGAGGAACAAGCAACACAAGTAGTACAAGGTGAAATTAAAAAGAGAAGAGAAGCTGTTAGTTTTTATAGACAAGGCGGACGGCAAGATTTAGCAGATAAAGAAACAAAAGAAATGGCTATTTTAGAAAAATATTTACCTAAGCAGCTTACCGATGAAGAAATTGAAGAAATAACCAAAGGGATAGTGGGAGCGATGAAGGAAGTTAGCATGAAAAATTTTGGGCAGATTATAGGACAAGTGATGCTTAAAACTAAAGGCAAGACAGAAGGAAGTAAAGTAAGCCAGATAGTAAAGAAGGTTTTGGAAGGTTGATTAATTTTATATATAGAAGGAGACCAAACAAACAAAAAGAAAGCGATCAAGCGTTTAAGCGTTTGGTCGCTTTCTTTTTTAAGAACCCTGACAATCCAGTAAGTGTATTTTTTATATTCCGGGAATTATTTTTTTAAATCTTTTAATTTGTTCTATTCTTGAATCCCTGGTGCCTAATTTTATTTTTTCCCGCGCTCGAGTAGTTTTAACAAATTTAAGCCAACCCTGGTTGGGTCCTTTGCGTTTTTTATCAGTGATAATTTCAACTAAATCACCATTTTCCAGGGGACGATCCAGGGGAGCCATTTTTTCATTGACTAAGGCGCCGGTAGCTTTATGTCCTATTTCCGTATGGATAGCATAAGCAAAATCAATAGGAGTAGCCATTTCGGGTAAATCAAAAATATCCCCCTTGGGTGAAAAGACAAAAATACGGTCATGAAAGATATCAAATTTAATTTTTTTTATAAAGTCGTCAGTATCTTCAGTTTGGCGTTGAATATTTAATATTTCTTTAATCCAGTTTGGTTGTTTAAATTTATATTTTGTGTCTTCTTTTTGTTTATAATACCAGTGGGCGGCGATGCCGTATT
>CAZXKB010000063.1:0-27153 GCA_964641285.1 uncultured Gammaproteobacteria bacterium
TCCGGACCGCCCACAGCTAAAAGCCAGCATCTTGGGTCGAGTCTGCGGAATTTCCAATTCATCTAAAATATCGCCAACAACCCAGGGGCGGGATGGAATAAACGGAGCAAAGCCACGTAAAAGTAAATCAAAAATAAAAACCGTAATAAAATAACTTGCTCCTGCTACGATCAAACCATAAATAATGTATTGAATCATAATTACTAACTATAATAAATTAATCTATATTAATTATACAATTTATGTCGATTTTCGGCAAATTTAAAAACAGTTTTAAGATAAAAACTGTTTTTTAGAATATACTATTTTTTAATTTTTCATCTGTTTATCAAACTCTTGTTTAAAAATTTTAAAATCCGGTTCAGTAAATGAAACAAAAATAATTTTCTCCAGACTGGTATCGGGATTACTATCTACAAACTGTCTGGCGGTATCAATTGCAATTTCCGCCGCTTCATCTTTGGGATAGCGAAAAAGACCAGTGGAAATATTGGGAAAAGCAATGGTTTTAGCCTTATGCTTCTGGGCTATTTCTAAACAATTTACATAGCAATCAGCCAATAATTCATCCTCTTCTCCATCTTCTTGGCCATAAACCGGCCCCACTGTATGAATAACATATTTAGCTAATAAATCATACCCTTTAGTAATTTTAGCTTGCCCAACCTCGCAACCGCCTAACCCTTTGCATTCCGCTAATAATTTTGGGCCCGCCACCGCGTGAATTGCTCCATCCACGCCGGCTCCGCCCAATAAAGTTTTATTAGCCGCGTTAACAATAATATCAACTTCCATTTTGGTAATGTCGCCGCGAATAGCTTTAATCTCTGTAGCCATATTTTTTCTTAATAATATAATTATCTAAAATATAATTATCTAAATTAATTTTAACCTTTTTTTTAATTAAAAACAAATAAAAAGGCAGTTTGTTGTTTTGATTCCTGTTCAAAGCCAACATATCGAAAAAATTAATTCATTCTATTGCTTTTTAATAAATAATGTAAAAATTTTATAATTTGGCTTAAATTTCTAAAATCTCTTTCTCTAGGCCGGAAAGCATAACTAGGGCTAAATTAAATTCACCTTTTTTTTCTGGATACATTGTTATTATCTTACTAAGTGATTTTTTTAATATAACCAAACATTCACCTAAGACATATTTGGTATATTTATAATCTTCTTTTCCGTATTCATTTCCTTGTTTAAGATGCCAACGGTTGTATAATTGGCGATATGTTTTAGTCAATACAATATTTGCGTACCAAAACAAATCTAGTCCAGGTTCAAGCTCGGGCCAGGCCTCCAGGTTTTCACTGGCTTGTTCGGCCGTCTGGTAAACGTCATGATGCCAATCTTTAATTTTATTATATAAATTAAACTCGTACGGTTTAGGAGGCTCCTTAATATCGTCAATATTAGAAATATCAATACCCATACGCTTGGCGTCTTTTTTAATCATGGCCAGCGCTTCTTTGAAATTATTTCCCACGTCTTCCAGTACCATCTCTATAGAATCCGGATTCTCGCCCAGGGCTATATGTTTTTCCCGGTCACGCTTAATACGCCCGCAAATCGGACAATTTTCCTGACCGCAAGGAACGCGCCGCCAAGTGCAATCCATCCATTTTGGCATAATAAAGCTTTCTTCGGTCTTAGTAATTTTTAAATATTTCTTATTTTTCTTGTTCTTTTCCATGAAAATATTATATTTTAACCCGCCTCGCCGGATAGGTCTGTAGGTAGCAGATCTTCTCTCTCTTCTTTAACCGGCTTGCTAATTTTTTCCTTAATTTCTCGGCAGCCTATCCATAAAATCAAATTTAAAAGCAAGGCTAAAATTAAAAATAAGGCGGCGTAAAATTCAGCGGTAAAAAATGGATTGACTAAATCCTCCGGCGGCAAACATCCATTAGCGCAGTCTTTACTATTAAGCCAGGCAAAAAGTAAATTGGCAAAATTAGTCAAAGCAAAAACACTGCCTATCAATAAAATCAATGATTGAATTTTGACAATCTTTTTCATAATTTTAGCTATTTTAATAATTATCTACCCTTAATTGTAATTACTTCTTAATTAAAGGTAAACGAAAAATTTTAATTTCTATTGATTAGCTATTATTTTTTATTAAAATAAGTGTTAAATTATCGCTACCGCCCCTTTTAACTAATACTTCCTGCTTTAACCCAGCCGCCGCCAAATCGGCTTGATCAAATCTGACTATAAATTCCGCTACTTCCTGGTTATCTATATAATCAAATAGACCATCGGTGGCAGCCAAAATCCAGCTATCTTGTGGCTTCAGCCTATAATGGCCTATAAATGGCGTAGCAATAATGCCTATGTCTTTAAAATATTCATCACCCAGGCTGCGGGTCGGCATCAGGCCTAAATCGCCCTTAACCACCAAATCTCCGGCTAAAACCCCGCCCGCCTTAACAATTCTCCGTTTTTCCTTAGAGTTGGTCAAACGATGAACTTGGGAAAGCTGCTTAACCCAAGACTCTCTGACAACAATCAAGCGGACATCGCCTGCATTAGCATACCATAATGTATTGTCTTTTAAATAAAAATCAACTGCGGTAGTCCCAGAGTCCTGACTGGCTAAATTACAAGAAATTTTTTCGTAAGCAATCTTAAAAGCTTGCTCGATGCTTCTGCCAGCTTTTATTTCTTGGAAAAAAAATTCGTGGAGATAGTCCTTGGTATATTCAGCTGCTTTAACTCCGCCATGCCCATCATACACCCCAGCAAAAATACAAGACCCATCACCTCTAACATCAAGACAATAATATTTATCTTCCATAGTTGGCCTTAAGCCTGGTTCTGTGACAATTGCTATTTGGCGCATAATGTAAATAAATATAAATTTTTGCTCAATTCTCTGGTTTTAGCTTTGTTCAATATTTCCTTCTTTTACTTTCTTTTGTTTTAAGTTTTTAACTGCGGTAATAATTAAAATAATTAATACATAAATCAAAGATGCAGGGAACAAGAAAAAAAGTAAAATAAATAAAAGGAAAAATAACTTATCTTCCTCGCCAGTCAAAGCGGTCATAAAATTATGCAAAATAATAGAAAGAAGTAATAGGCCGAACAAACTGCCGGAAATGATTGAAGAAATTTTTCCATGTTTGGTAATAATCATAAAATCAATTATTTTCTAATTATTTAAAACAATGCCACAAAATTATTAATCTTAATTCAAATCACCAACTGCTATTTTTCTTATGTCCTGATTATTTATGCCCATCCCTAAATTTTTCATAATTCGCAAAGTATCAGAAGGCCGCTCCAAGAAATAGCCTATTAACTCGCGAGGATGCACATAAAAGGCCTCATTGTTTTCAGTATCAACAACAATCCGACCGGCTAAATTCTGGGGAAACTTCGTTATTAAATATTCATCAATTTCCGCTTTGCTAACTTCTTGTCCTAATTGATGAATAAGTAAATAAGCGTCTTGAGGACGGCCCAAATAATATTTCTTCAAATCACTGGGGTTAACATACCAGGCCTCGCCGTTGGCCTCTACTTGAAGAAGAATAAAACCGCTTAAACGTTTAGATAAATTCAAATCAACTTCTTTTACTAATTCTTTTTCTCTCATTGTCGTTCTCTTGCTCTCGTTAATTTTGGCCGAATTCCGTTCTTTAACTGATTCATAAATAATATTAATTAATTTCCTCTCTGTATAATTTTGATATACCGTAATGCCTAAAATCAAATAAATCCAAATAGTAAAAATAATCAAAATTTCCCTTTTTATTAATTTTTTTAGAGTCATATATCCTCCTTAGCTATTTTTAATATTATACCATTTTTTGAAACTAAAGAAAAAAAATCTAATTAAATAAATATCCTAAAAATTAACCGTCTTATACTTATTTACAATATTAATATAATATTATAAATTACTGAATTGATAAATAAAAACATCATATAAAACAGCAAATTTAAAATAAGAGAATATAATCAACAAAATAAAAAAACCGCCTAACCGGCGATTTTTTTATTGATTCTATTGAAAGAATTTTAAGCTTTTTTTACCTGGACTGCGGCTGGACCCTTAGGGGTATTGTTCACCTCGAAAGTGACTGCATCCCCTTCTCTTAGGTCATTAAAATCAGATCCAACCAATTCATTAGCGTGAAAAAATAAATCTTTTTCTTCGCCTTCCTGTAGAATAAAACCAAAATTTCTGTCAGTCAATTTTTTAATTGTTCCTTGCATAATTGTAGAAATAAAGTTAGTTAGTGGGTAGTAGTTAGTAGAAACTCGACTTTATTTCTACGATAACTATACTCTTTAGCCTTGAAAAAAGACTAAGTTCAAACTCTAAAAATAATTAGATGATTGAACATTATTTATCATACTACAATATTTTATTTATGTCAATACCCAACTCGCTATTTCTGTCTGCCACTTATCTATTAATTACAGGAAGCAAATTAACAACAAGTAATTAAAATATAAGCTGTAGACACTCAAATAAAAAGGAGCCGGGTAAAAATTTACCGACCCCTGGTCATAAACTTAGCCCACAGTCACTCTTTATGTCTCTAGAAAAAGGTTCTGCTTTTAAAATAATATTAAATTGAGTTTAATCTATTATTAAGCTTTAACAAGAAAATTTTTTATGCTAATTAAATAAATCGGCTTCCTTTTCCGTATTTTCTTTGGCCTGCAAAATAATTTGGTTAAAATAAACATCTTCGTGTAGCTTATCACTCTTTTTTTTTAAAATTATTAGCATCTCAGAATAAAAACCAGGGCGTTTCTCTGTTAAATAATTTACCTGTGCTAAAGATTTAATAATAAAAAGGGTATATTCATCAACAGAAATCTTTTCGTATTTTTGTTCAATTTGAAAATATTCCTCCAGTCTTTTTCTTAATTCTATTTTTAGGTCAATAATTCTAGCGTAAAGACCTTTTAGCTTAACGTCATGCTTGTCAATGTCTTTTTTATCCTCGGGTAAAAACAATGTCTTTCTTTCTTCTTTTATTCTTTTATACTCAGCTTCAAGTCTTACTATTTTATTATCAGTTGCTATAGTCCATTCTACAAGTAGATCCATTCTCTCTTTTAATAATTGCTTTAATTGTTGAATTAAGCCTTGATTAATAACACAATAACTCCTAACCTTTTTGTTAATTTTTTTAGCTTCATCTTCAAGGGCTAATAAAGAATTAGCTGAAATAAAAAAAAGAATTATAGCCAGGCTATAAACTGCCAAATTTATCAATTTAAGTCTTTTCATTCCCCCTCCTATTTAATATTTAATTGTCAAATATCTGCTTTTAATTTCATTCTAATAGCTTACTTTACGTTATTTTAAAACATAAGTCAAGAATACTTTACTGCTCCAGCCCCTGTTCTTGGCTAATGAAAAAAATTTTGGGTAATAAAAAGGGACTGAATAAATTAATTTCCAGCCCACTAAGGTAAAATTTTAAGAGCTATCTGCATTAATTTCTGCATAAAACATGCTTATTTTTTTCCTTAAATCTTCTGTGGTTCTAAGAATCTCCGACATTAATTCAGTGTTATTATTGACTTGACCTAAATTTTTTTTAAGAATTTCGTTGTAAATTTTTCTTAACCCTTTTTCAATGATTTTTAATTTTTTTTGTATTATTTCAATCTTGCTTTTTATATTCATTTTTTCCTCCTTTTAACAAAATAAATAATTACTGCTTTTTTAAGGTTATAATAACTTAGCTTATTTTAACTAAAAAATCAAGACCGATATGCCAATTTTTTCAAACCCTTGTAAAAATGATATAATTAAACTATCCTAGCTAATAATGCTTTAAAAATAACTAAATAATATTATTAAATTTAAATATGACTGAAGCTGAAATAAAAAAACCAACCCAGACAGATAAAAAAATTAAAAAACCAATAACAGAGGAAAAAAAGGAAACTCTGTCTTCGGATAAAAAAATCTTAGAAGGCGATGCCTTGCCGCACCAAAAAAGTGATATTAGGCCGGAAGATATTATAGAAATAGAGCAAGAGCCATTGGAAGAAATAATTACCGAAGAAGATAAAAAGGCTTCTGCTGATTTATTGTCCAAACAAATTATCGGCCGAAAAGACAAAGGAGGGGAAAATGATTTTGTACCCACGCCCAGGCTGGAGCATGAAATCCGGCAAATCCATCTAAAAGAGCAAAAACAAATATCAGCTTTGCGCCAAGCCCCGGCAATTGAAACTATTCCACCGGCTCCGCCTGCTCAGACAAAGCCAAAAATCAAACCCGACTTTTTATCAACCGACAAAGCACTCTTTAAGACCAAATTTTTAGATAAGCTAAAAAAATTACGGCAACAAGCCAACCAAAAACGGCAGGAAAACATGAAAAAAAATTTGGCCATAATTATGGAGTATGCTCACCGGAAACAAAAAATTACTAACGATGAGACGGAAAAAATAACCGGGGTAAAAAATACTCAAGCTTATAAATACTTAAAAATTCTGGTCAAACAAGGTAAATTGGTTAAATTTGGTAAAAATATTAATACTTTCTATAAACCAATTAAAAGCTAACCATTCACTTTGCACCAAAGCGAATGGTTATTCAGGAGTCTGCCCAATGCTCTGGTTTTGATTATTTTCAGAACATAAAACATAAAATAGCATCCTAAATCGTTCTTTACCAATAAAAAAGGAGGGGTAATGGGAAAACTTGTTATGCTTAGAAGTTATAAGGCCTGGGAGATAATTGAAATTAACCATGAAGATTACCGGATTGATTTTTTACACTCTGGGTGGCAACAAACAAAAGACAGATGCGCCGAATGCCAAAGCTGTCTAGAAAGCACTCGATTGCTAAAAATAAAGAGAATTAAAAATTTAAATACCCGCAATATCATTGAATCTGGCAGCCAAGAAGCTCTAATTGTAAAAAAAGAACTTGCTAACAGTCTAAAAGAGCGTTGCTTAAACTGTTGGCACCGCAAAAAAAGAAAAAAAATTCGTCAACAAAAAACACCCAGCAGTCCTACTTACGCCCTAAAAAATTTTTAATTTTAACAACTAAAAGCCGCTATCTTTCTGGTAACGGCTTTTTTATACCAGCCAACTATTTAACCAAAAAAATTTTAAACATCCAAACAAAATATTTCTATTTTTCCTGCACACACAACAGCACAGAGCTTGACTGCACGCTTAATCTGTGGTACATTAGAACGATTTTATTTGCACATTACAATAGACCTTTATAAGGAGGTACTAGCATGAAAAGAATTATTGTTATTATTTCTCTCGCCCTGGCGATATTTTTAATAGAAGCAGGAATTTCTAAGGCAGAAGAGCATGAATTTAAGGTTAGGATAAACTATACTGAAAACGACGGTTTGTCTAATCTTTATGATCCAGTTAATATGTATTTCTTGTATGGCTTAACCGCCTTGGGTACTGGCTGGCTAACAAGATACCCAAGAAATATTGAACTTGATAATAATAAAGGTGAGTATCTTGTCCGACTAGGCGGCCGCTCTTTAGAAATTGCTATCTTGTCTCAAACCGCTGAAGCTGATAAAGTTCTTATCCACGAAGGCGGCCACAGGGAAGCCATTTTAGGAAACGGTATTTCAAATGTTGAGATAGAGTGGAATATAAAAAAGTACTGGCAAGGTTGTACAATCTACTATTTAACATATGCTGAATTTGCTAATTTGTCTTTTCCGCAAAGAGCAAAAATTGAAGCTGCCGGGCTAAACATGAATAACTGGGCCGCCAATTATACTATTGGCCAAAATTTAGGCCAGAAGATAAGAATATCAGACTTAATTTGGTTCTGGCGCCATCAGTATATCTTAACTGAATATATAGGAATAACAGATAGGCCGCCATCGGAACTTGGGACATATGGAATGTATTTTATCGACACCAGTGATATCAAAAAATGGCTTTACTCAGTTGGCAATGGAAACTACAGTATAATGAATCAGCTTTATGACGACCTTGAATTCGGCAAATATTGGCATGGCGCCAGCTTAATTATGCCCCTGGGATTAAGCGTCTATTACTGGCTAACCGGCGATATAGTAACCATGCCTCGTTTTTGGATTAATCTTCAAACCGAATTAACCCACGTAGGGGTGATGTATAATACTGACTTTTATTATCGCGACCGTAATGATATATTTTATCAGCTCAGACTGGGTTATGGGAAAAATTATCTTCTGGGCATAGAAAATCCTGAACAAATGCATAATTATGGGATTAAAATTTCCCATGTGTCTTTGCCGGTTTGGGGACTTAAAAGCGGTTTTAGTTTTACTAGTTACAAGACAACAGATTTTTCTCGCAGTTATGGCCTGTCCTTAGGCAAAGATTTTGGTTCTTTTAATATTGAATTGGAGTGGCAAAGATACAACGGCTATCATCCGGACAACCCAAGAACAGAAGGAGAATATGGCAGAATTTTTACCTTTTTCTCCTATCGTTTCTAAATCAAAAGGGGACGCTTTTAAAAAGCAACCCCTTTTTTATTTACCAAATTAACAGGTTTAATTCCAATTAAAAATCAATTAATCTTTTTATCCTGACTAAATCAGTAATTAATCCAGCCCTATTTTCTTCTTATGTTTAATAATCCTGGTATATGAATCGTTTATTTTTTCTTTAAAAATTTCTCCCTTAAGCACAGCTCTATGTACTGCTTGATGTAAATTAAAAAAATGGCCAGAAGCCTTAGTTACTGTTTTTACTTTGCCGTCCTGCTCTTGTTTAGGATAACTATGAAGCAAAATATCATTACATTTAGCCGCAGCCACAATCCTTTTAGTACCATCTTCATCACCGCCTAATCTGTCATAATACTCACTTAAAGCCCCCATAAAAATTTCATCTGTGATAGTTAATCCTTTAAACTTTAATTCTTCTCTTAAATACTCTTCCGCCTTTAACGACAAAGTGGCTGGTATTTTACTGTCTAAGTCAGACAGAACATGGCCTTTCATAATTGCTTGGACACCATGCCTAATAGCATAAGCAAAAGCCGATATCCTAACATCATAATATTTATCAGTTTGACGTTTTCTTAAATGTTGGTGCGGATTTTCACCCAATGGACCATAGCCGGGAAAATGTTTGCCCACAGCTATAATCTTATTATTCTGCATTTCTTTAATAGCTATACTGCTAAGCATTTTTACTGTATCAATTAAATCTGAATAAGATCGACCGTGTTCACTTAAATACCCTTGATAACCTGGCTGGGCCACTCCTAAAATAGGGGAAAAATTCATATTTATACCACATTCTTTCATTAAAGCCACATAATTTTTTATATCTTTCCTGTATTGTTTAATCCGGCTAACTTGTTCTAACTGCAGACCGTAAGTTCTAGCTTGTTTAAGGGCAATTATATTTTTAAATAAATTAAACTTGTTTCCTCCCTCGCCATCAATAGCGATAAATAATGTAGGGTCAAGTTTTTTCAATTTAGCAATAAACTTTTTTGTCTTTTTAATATCAGTTACCCCCTTAGTTTCTAAAAAATCAAATTCGCCTCCAAGGCCAATCATAAAACCGCCAATGCCTAAATCGATATACGCTTTAATAGTCCTGAATAATTTTTTTTCTTCGCGTATAAGGGGTACAGCCGCTATAAATAATTGTCCTATTTTCCTTTTTAAAGATATTGAGATACTGGCCATAAAAATCTTTGGCTTTCTATATTATTAAAAATATGGCTGATTAAATTTTATAAAATCAAAGAAGCAATCGTGAAATAAATGGTAACGCTTAAAAGATCCTGAATAATGGTGGCGATTGGCCCGCTCGCGTTAGCCGGGTCAAGTTTTAATCGGCTGAAGAAATAAGGGACAATTAAACCGACTAAAACCGAAGAGGTTATAGCGGTAAACAAGGCTACGCCAACGACACTGGCAATTTTTAAATCATGATAAAAGGCAAAACCAATAGTATAAAGAAAAATGCTTAAAATTAAAGCTACTAATAAAACAACGCGGAATTGATGCAGAAAATACTTGCCAAAAGGCAATTTAGGATTTAAGGCCGTATCTCTTATCATAAATGTTACCATCTGCGCTTCTACTGCTCCTCCCATATAGACAATTAGGGGGATAAACGCCGCTAGAATAAGATTCTCCTGCAAAGTATTTTCAAACAAACCGATAATCCTCGCGGCTAAAATTCCTCCAGCTAAGCCAATTAAAAGCCAGGGCAACCTATGCTTGATTGAAACCATTATCGGCAGTTCCATAACATTGTCGGTAAGAGCTCTTCGGTGGCTAATACCGGCCAAGCGCAGCAAGTCTTCATTAACTTCTCTATACATTACCTCAAGTAATACGTCGCTTGGCACCACCCCTAAAAAAACTTTTTGTTTATCTACTACCGGCACCGACTTAATATTATTTTTTAAGGCCATAAAAGCCACCCTTTCCTGGTCCGTATAAGGATGGGCATATATCAATTTTTTAGTCATGGCCTTGGTGACAATCATATCTTTTGGTTGGCGCAGGATATCTTTTACTGAAATCACTCCGACTAACTTACGTTCATGATTAATTATATAAATATAATTAATGGTTTCCAGCCTATGAATATTCTGATAAAGTTCTTTTTTTACTTCACCGATTGTGGCTTTTGCCTGGGCGACCGGCACGTTCGTAATCATTAATCGACCCGCTGTTTCTGGCGGAAATTTAAATTTTTTATTTTTAAGGTTACTTTTTAAGCTATTATCGGTTATCATAATGTTTAAATTGAAAAGTTATAACTTCGGCGCGATGTCGGAGGCTTGGGAATCGCCCGCCAACTTTGCTACGCAAAAAAGCAGGTCGCTCGCCCACACGCCCGCGAAACCCTTTGTGGTCGGGGCGAGAGGAATCGAACCTCCGCTACAAACACCCCATGCTCGCGTACTACCATTATACTACGCCCCGATATTCTGATAATATTTTATAATACTAAATCAATCTTGTCTAATCTTTCCAAAAACTAAAAAAGCTTCACCAGATAAGCTAATCAAGAATTGGCTCTAACCAATAGGTTCTGCTAAATCTTAAAATTTAACAGTCTGCCCTAATTCAATTCTATAGATACAATCTTTTATATCATATAGTCCTATGAACCAGAACAGTTTTTCGCCTTTTGTTCCTGCCCCGCTTCCCGCGAGAAGAAGAGACACGGATAACCAAGCTAAACTATTTGATCCAAAACTTGGAATAACTCTGGTGAAGCTTTTTTAAGAAACAAATTATCTCATTTATTTCCCAAGCTTAATATTAAAGAACAAATTGATATTAAATAGTTATTTATCTTCCTGCTTAAATTATAGCATAAAAAATATTAAATTCAAATTAAAATCAAGCGCCTACTTTGGTTTGGGCTTCAGCTTCTTTTTTATTTTAATAATTCCCCAAATTAAAAATAAATAATATAAGCCTAACCAGCCAATCCAAATATAGCTTATCTCCAAATAACTATACGGTATTTTTACTGTCAACTCGGCCGTTTTGATAATATAATTTAAAAGCAGCCAGGCCGGTAAAAAAAATACCACGGCCAGAGAGGAAAAAATAAAACTTGAAACCATGGCGGCCAAAACAGTTATCATCAACAAGGGCAAGGTCCAAATAACCAGCAAATTAGACAAAGGAGCAATTAAGGAAATTTGGGAAAAATTATAGGCGATAATCGGCAAAGTAAATGCTTGAGCAGCTATAGTAATAATAAAAACATCCCGGATGCCTCTAAATTTAGGAATTTTTATTTTATCAAACCATTGATTCAATATTGGATGAACATGAACAATGCCAAGCACAGCTAAAAAGGACAATTGAAAACCAATATCATCCCGAAACAAACGCGGATTAAAAAGCAGTAAAATACCGGCGGCTAAAACCAAAGAATTGGTTAGTTTGCTTAGCCGTCCTAAATTAAGCGCCCATAACACTAAAAATCCCATTAGCCCGGCCCGCATAGCACTAGCCGGCATACCGATTAATAAAATATAAACGACTAAAAACAAACTGGCTAAATAAAAAGCATACCGCCTGGCTAGGCCCAGGCCTAAAAACATAGCCATGACCAAAGCCGCTAAAATACTAATATGCATCCCGGAAATAGCCACGATATGACTAAGCCCAGCCTGGGAAAAATTGGCTCGCAGATTTTCCGGTATTCCCTTTTTATCTCCCAGGATAATTGCTCGCCCTAAGTTGGCCGACGGTTCACTTAAACCACGGTTAATTATCCCACGTAATTTATTTTTTAGCTGAAAAATCTTGCTATAAAACCAATTGCCTTGACCTGCGTTTAGCATTATAATTTTCGGGTAATAACAAACAGAATAAATATCATATCTGGCCAAATACCGGTCATAAGCAAACCCCTGGAATTGCTCCGGCACCTGCAATTTGCCTGTAATTTCTAGTTTATCTCCATAATAATAAACAGGATACAAATTAGTTGTTATTAAAATTTTACCTTTTACCTCTCTGTCAACACCTTCTAACTTATTAATTTTTACTTCTATTTTAATGTTCTTCTGTCTAATGTCCGGCTCATTACTAACAATGCCAGTGATGGTTGCGGTTTGACCGTTATAATGCCAAATTTTATTTGGAGTGCTATCCGGTAGCCTGACCGCGTATTGCCAAAGCCCTAAAAATAAAAATATGCAAATTAAGGCAACAATTCTAATTTTGTTATGCGCCCAAAATAAAAATAAAAAAACAGTCCACGAAACCGTAGCCATAAACAAATAAATTTCATTTTTCAGCCATTGGCTAGGCAAAAAAGATGCTAGGCCGACACCAACAATAAACGCCAGACAGCAAAATAAAAATGTTCTAGCTTTAGATGGATTCATTTTTTAAATCAGGCCTACTGCGTA
The DNA here is from genome assembly GCA_964641285.1 of uncultured Gammaproteobacteria bacterium. Taxonomy (GTDB): domain Bacteria; phylum Patescibacteriota; class Patescibacteriia; order Patescibacteriales; family CAZXKB01; genus CAZXKB01. The sequence goes on from CAZXKB010000063.1 coordinate 12,881, forward strand.
ATAAGTTGCGTAGCGAAACTTTCAGATTTCGAGACGAATTTTTCAAATAATTTTTGCGGTTTAGCCCAAGCTAAGCCAAAAATATTTTTGGAAAATTTGGCCGAAATATGAAAATTGCAGTAGTAAATTATTACGCAGTAGGTCTGATAAATAAAAACCAGGCCTTGAGTAATTATATTCTTTTAGCCTGATAAAACGACAACAAAAATTTCTCCTTAGTATCATAAAAGCTATAGGAGCAAAACATTAATTGCTCCTATTCGCGATATTCTAAAATGTTTATTTTTTATCCCTTTCCCGTCGTAAATACGCCTCCATAAACGGCTCCAAATCGCCGTCTAAAACTCCGTCCACGTCCTGGGTTTCATAGTTGGTCCGATGATCCTTGGCCATTTTATACGGCTGCATCACATAAGACCTAATTTGTTTGCCCCACTCTGCTTTTTGCGCTTCTCCGCGCAATTTCAGCTCTTTTTCCTCCTTTTCTTCTTGGGCTATTTTAAACAACTTTGCCTGTAATATTTTTAAAGCTGTTTCCTTATTTTGATGTTGGGAACGCTCGCTTTGGCAAGTTACGGTAATATTGGTCGGTTTATGAACGAGGCGCACCGCGCTATCAGTGGTATTAACGCTTTGACCGCCTGGGCCGGAAGAACGAAAAACATCAATGCGTAAATCTTCGTCTTTAACCTCCACTTCTTCGGCCTTAGGCAGCTCTGGTATAACTTCCACTAAAGCAAATGAAGTGTGGCGCATAGCCTCGGCATCAAACGGTGAAATTCTAACCAGGCGATGCACCCCGGCTTCGCTTTTTAGATATCCATAAGCCCAACGCCCTAAAACTCTCATGGTCGTGCTTTTTATCCCGGCTTCATTCCCTAGGGCATGGTCAACGATTTCTGTCCGCCAGCCTCTTCTTTCCGTGAATCGTAAAAACATCCTTTCCAGCATCTGTGCCCAGTCTTGTGCGTCCACACCTCCTGTCCCGGCATGAATTGATAATATAGCGTTATTTTTGTCATATGAAGAAGAAAACAAAACCAAAAATTCCAGTTTGGAAAATTCATTCTCTAATTCCTTAAACTTCTTCCAGGCCTCTTCGCTAATTGAATCGTCCTTTTCCATGTCAGCCATAGCCGCTAACTCCTCCAAGTTTATAACTTCGGTCAATAATTTTTCCCATTGACTTACTTCTTTTTCCAACTCTTCCAATCTCTTATTCATTTCCACGGCCTTAGTCTGGTTATCCCAAAAATCCGGCTTGCTCGACAAATACTTTAAATTGCTTATTTCTGTCTTTTGTCCGTCTATATTCAAAAGTTCCCAGGTGGATAAAATTTTCTCGCGTAATTCTTCGATTTTTTTTAATAAATTTTCCATTTTATAATTATCTTTATTGGTTAGCTCTTAATTTTTCATCTCTTCTAATACCACTTTCACTTCTTTTTCCCCGCCCTTATGCAATATTTTCAAAGTAATTTCATCGCCAGGCTTAAACTTGCTAATAGCCCGGACTAAAGTATTCTTATCATCTATTCTTTGACCGTTAAATTCTAAAATAATATCATTCTCTTCCAATCCGGCTTTATCTGCCGGAGAGCCGGGCATCACGGCTAAATCAGTTCTGTCTTCGCCCCGCACAATCAAAGCGCCGTAATCCACATCCAGCTTATTGTTCTCGGCAATGGCTTCATTAATTTGTATATACCTAACGCCTAACCAGGGGCGGATAATGCGCCCATACTCTTCCACACTTTCATAAGTGTTTTTTACTTCATTGCTGGGAATGGCAAAGCCGATGTTTTCCGCACCAGCGGCCATAGCCGTATTAATGCCTATTGCCTGGCCGGCTAAATTGAGCAAAGGCCCGCCGGAATTACCCGGATTAATAGAGGCGTCGGTTTGAATAACTCCCATTAATTGCTCTGTACCAATGCCGAACCCGCCGGCTACTACTGAACGGGAAAGCCCGGAAATTACCCCGGTAGAAACTGTATTTCTAAATTCTCCTAAAGCATTGCCAATAGCAACGACGGATTGCCCAACTTTAAGATTAGAACTATCGCCTAATTCTATGTAGGGAAAATTACTGCCGTCAATTTTAATCACAGCCAAGTCATTAACTGGATCTTGGGCTAGAATTTTAGCTTCGTGCCTGGTTTCATTATTCATTAAAACCGTATAATCAGCCTCCTCGTCTAAAACTACATGTTTATTGGTAATAATATAACCATCAGCTGAGACTAAAAAACCGGTACCGCCGCCCACTTCCCTCTTTTCCGTGCCCTTCTGTCTATACTGGGGGGTGCCAAAGCCAAAAAAATCATCAAAGTCGTCTCCAAAAAACTGGCGAAAAAAATCAGACCCGAACGGTTCACTATAATATTGCTCAATAATCGGTAAATCCTTAGTAACTATAATGCTTACTACTGCCGGTGATACTTTTTCTACCACTTCTATCACGGCTGATTCCTCTTCGATTTTAATTACTTTACCACCACTCGTAAATGTTTCCTCCTCGCCAGTCAACTGGTCTGCGCTTCGACCTGATAATACTTGCTTAAACCAGTTGTTTAAATTAAAGCTGTCCTGTGAAAGAGTTCCGGCCCAAAAGCCCATAATAGCGCCAAAAATGGAACTAGTAATAATAGAAATAACTAAAATAGCAATAAAAGTGCTTTTAAAATTCTTATCCATATGTTTATTATGGCAAACTTACAAATCTTACTGCTTGCCTGTCTTCATTATTAGGCACAAATTAAAATAATTAAATTATAAAAATCAGAAGATTTATAGATTTGTCTAATATATTTATTACAAATTTACCTTACAATTTAATACTTAAATCCGTATTAAAAACTAACATTATATATTATAGCGAAATTTTCTGTTTTTTCAAATAAAAAACAGCTTACTATTTACAATTTGCTGTTTTTTTATTCAGAATTTATATAGAATTTTCTTAAAATCAACAATAATTCCATCGTTTATTCTTACTCCTTCGCTTTTAAGTAAAACTGTCTTTTTTCTAATTCCACTCCGGTAACCGCCAATCTGTCCATTGCTTTTCACTGCCCGATGGCAAGGCACTTTAGGAGCCCAAGGGTTTTTAGATAAAGCATTGCCCACGGCCCGGGCCGCCCGGAAATAGCCCAGTACTTCTGCTAACGCCTTATAAGTGGTTACTCTGCCTCGGGGCACTCTTTTTAAATTCTGCCAGACCTTATTTTCAAATTCCGTTGAGTTGTGCTGTTTCTTCATATCAAACTAATTATTTTAAATATTTCTGTACTGCCGGTGGTAATTTATTAATATCTATCGTCTCCACTTGTTCACTAACCCCTAATAACTGCTTATACTGGCCATAAACATCTTTAAGCAAAGACGGTAAGTAAATAATGCCTAATACAATCGGTACCACAATTAACAATAACTTTAAAAACCCTAAAATTTGGGATGTAATTACAAATTTCTTTATGTATCTGGAATTTTTATAAATTTTTTCGCTTAATTCCAAATTTTTCTCTAATGCCTTTTTTACCTGCTCCAATTCTTTGGTAGTAATTTCTTCGTCCATATTGTCAAAATAAAAAATAATTATCTTACCCCGCATTCTCCAGCATATTTTTTGCCTGTCTCGCACATCTTGTCTAACTCCCTGGTCGTATAAGGTCTTAATTTTTCAAAGCTCTTATTAACCAGCTCCGAATTCGGCCTAAACTGCTGAAGATACCACTTATCCGCCCCTTTAATCATTTCTCCTATATTTTTAATATCCGCTGGGTCTATTAATTTAGGAACGATAGTTGTTCTAAATTCATAAGGCACTCCGCTCTCTTTTATAATTTTAATACATTTTTTTATTTTTTTCAAATCCGATTCCACTCCAACTACCATGTCATACTTTTCAATTGGTGCTTTTACATCCATGGCAATATAATCGATTAGTTTAGCCTTAATTAATTTATTCAATAAATTCGGATTTGTACCGTTAGTATCAAGTTTAACCAAAAAACCCATTTTTTTTATCCGGGAAATAAACTCAGGCAAATCAGCTTGCATGGTTGGTTCTCCGCCGGTGATAACTACTGCGTCTAATTTGCCGACTCTTGTTTCTAAAAAAGCAAAAAGGGCGCCCTCTTCAATTATTTGAGGGCGTCCCTTTTCTTGGTCTCCATCTAAAGCTGATGAAGAAATATTTGGAAGCTTGCCTTCCCTAACGGGCCAGACAAGCATGGGGTTATAACAATATTGGCATCTAAAATTACACCCTTGGGTAAAAATAATGGCTGACAAATATCCGGGATAGTCAAGTAGGCTAAATTTTTGTAACCCGCCAACAATCATAAATCGCTCATAGAAGCGAATTAAAGCTAATTCTAAAATTTGCTTAATGATTAAATTCGCTCAAATTCGCGATTTTATTTATTAATTTTAAAATTTTTACGATTAAGATACTCCGACTGTTTGCCGTCGTTCCATTGTTTTACTGGCCTTAAATATCCTACTACCCGACTATAAACTTCACATGGCTGTCTTTTGGTTTCAATTGGACTCATAATTTTACCTAAACTTCCTGCCGTAATAATAGGCGTAGAAGTTTTATTTTTATTTTTTATTATATTATTAATTCAAATTACGAACTTCCTTTTTATTTCAATCTGGTGTTTGCGTATTTATTTCATTATTTCTACCATTTTATTTTCCAAATCTTCTTTATCACCAATATATCCTATTTCTTCGTCGCATTTAGGGCAGAAAAAATGCTCACCTACCAAATAACCGTGTTTAGGGCAAATAGAAAAAGTTGGTGTAATGGTAAAATAAGGCAAGCGGTAATTCCCCGCTATCTTCTTCACTAATTTCTTGACTGCTTCAGCTGAAGGCATGGCTTCGCCAAGAAAAACATGAAGAACAGTACCGCCAGTATACTTGGTTTGCAAGGGGTCTTGCAACTCCAGGGCCTCGAAAATATCATCTGTATAATTAACCGGCAACTGGGAAGAGTTGGTATAAAATGGCGCTGTCTTACCGTCTTGAACAGCTTCTTCATTGGCGGTAATCATGTCGGGGTATTTGTCTTTGTCTATTTTAGCCAGCTGCCGGGATGTCCCTTCGGCCGGGGTAGCTTCTAAATTATATAAATGGTTAGTATCGTTCTGGTAGTCCATCATCCGCTCGCGCATGAAGCTTAATATCTCTTCAGCGAATTTTTTTCCTTCTACAGAAGCAATGGTATCTTTAATTGGAGCAAAATTGAGCATCGCTTCATTTAAACCAATAATGCCGATGGTGGAGAAATGATTTTGCCAATAACCCTTAAAACGCTGCTTAATATTGGACAAGTAATGCCGGGCATAGGGATAAAGGCCGTTTTCCGTAAAATTCTCCAATACCTCTCTTTTGGTTTCTAAACTTTCTCGTGCTATTTGCATAATATTAAGTAAGCGCTCTAAAAATTCCTCTTGTGTCTTGGACAAATAACCGATTCTGGGCATATTAATAGTTACTACACCAATAGAGCCAGTTAAAGGATTGGCGCCAAATAAACCACCCCCTCTTTTTTTCAATTCCCGATTATCAAGGCGCAAACGGCAACACATAGAGCGAGCATCGCCCGGATCCATATCTGAATTAATAAAATTGGAAAAATAAGGAATGCCGTATTTAGCTGTCATTTCAAAAACTTTCTCTATTACCGGTGAATCCCAATTAAAGTCTTTGGTAATGTTGTAGGTTGGGATTGGGAAAGTAAAAACTCTTCCTTTAGCATCTCCCTCCATCATCAATTCGGCAAAGGCCATATTTATCATATCCATTTCTTCCTGGAAGTCTGAGTATTTCTCTTTTTGGATCTCTCCGCCGATTATTACTTGTTCGTCTTTGACTACCTTGGGCGGGGTTAAATCCATGGTAATGTTAGTAAAAGGAGTCTGGAAACCAACTCTGGTCGGTACATTAATGTTAAATAAAAATTCCTGTAAGCATTGTTTAACTTCGTCGTAATTCAAGCTATCATGCCTGATAAAAGGAGCTAAATAAGTATCAAAGTTAGAAAAAGCTTCTGCGCCGGCCACTTCACCTTGCAGAGTATAAAAGAAATTTATTATTTGACCCAAGGCGGTACGAAAATGCTTGGCTGGCTTTGCCTCTACTTTTCCGCTAACCCCGCAAAAACCTTGCATCAGCAAATCTTTAATATCCCAGCCCGCACAATAAGGGGCAATAAGCTGCAAATCGTGCAAATGAAAATCACCGCCTTGATGAGCATTCCTAACATTTGCCGTATAAACCTTGTTTAACCAATAATTAGAAGAAATTATAGAAGCCAAATGATTGTTCAGGCCCTGCAAGCTATAACTCATGTTAGAATTTTCTTTAACCCGCCAATCAGACTGCTCTAAATAATCATCCATAATATCATTGGAATTTATCATATTCTTCATCTCTCTAATTCTGGCGTGCTGATCACGATAAAGAATATAATTTTTGGCGATTTTAATTTGGCGATTGGTAATTAATATTTCTTCGACAATATCCTGAATTTCCTCCACGGCTGGAATGCTGCGGGCATGAAACTTTTCACTAAGTTTTTTTAATACCTGTTCACTGTACTTTTGAGCTTTAGTCTTGTCTGGTTTACCTACTGATTCCATAGCTCTAAAAATGGCCTTGGTAATTTTATCCTGGTCATAAGCCACAATTTTGCCTGATCTTTTTCTTATTTGAGTAATAGTGTTTTTAGACATGAAAATTAAATTTTAATCATTAATTTTTAATTATCTATTTTTTGCTCCGTTTTTTCTTTAATAATTTATTTAATTCTCTTTGAAAAGTATGTACGTCTTTGAAAGACTGGTAAACGCTGGCAAAACGAATATAAGCTATCTGGTCCGCTCGTCTTAAATGCTTCATTACTATTTGTCCAACCTGAAGTGAGGTAATTTCATTTTTACGCAACTTCTGTAAGTCTCGCTCAATTAAATTAACCACCTTTTTAAACTTTTCCTCCGTAATCGGCCTTTTTTCTAAGGCTTTTCGCAGACCCTTAACCATTTTGTCCCGGCTATAGGCCTCCTTACGGCCGTCTCTTTTTACTAAGCTCAAATCCAAAATTTCTATCTCTTCATAAGTAGAAAAGCGAAACCCGCATTTTAAGCATTCTCTTCGACGGCGAATGGATAAGCCATCGCCAGCAACCCGGGAATCAATAACTTTAGTGTCTTGATAATAACAAACTGGACACTTCATATAATCACTAATAGAACAAATTTAAAGCGAATTTAAAAAATATGTATAATTCTTTTTATTAAATTCGTCTTAAATTTGAAGCCTTTTTTCAATTTTAAATTACAAATAAAAAACACCTTATTTCCTTAATCCAATCAATAAAAGGGACTTAAAAAGAGGTGTTTATAATGTCTTTTTACCGAAATTTACTATATCTTGTAGCCTCTATTCATATTATACCACAACATATTGGAAAGTCAATATCTGTTATCTTGACTAATTTTAGAGTATTTTTATAACAATATTTTAAATAATAAAGCAAATATTAAAAATACTTTTATATCCGCCTGTGGATATCTAAACTTAGTGGATAACTTCCCTGTCCTTTTGCTTAATCTGGCTAATATAAAACCCTGATATTTATGGATATAGCCATGTATCAGGGTTTAGCTTCAAAATTGTTTATATCAATTTTTTTAAGATCAATTGCATGGCCCTTTTGCGGAATTTTATGCTTAGCGGTCGGATCCGTACTCCATTCATAAATAATTGAATCTTCAAAATAATAACTGCAGTATGGCAATAAGCCGAATATCTTTGAAAAAGCCGTTATTATTTCATAATTTGCTCTACCTTCTATGGCTGCAACCATGGAATGACTTTCGGATACCGGCCAAGTAACCACACAACTCTTGCCCTTTATTTTTCCTTTACATATTTCGTCTTTAAAATTTGCTGTTTCCCCGGAAATTTTTTCAAAAGTTCTTTTTATCTTCTGGCCAAATTCAATAATTCCCATTTTTTTCTTAGCAGACATACTCCCTCCTCCTTGTTTAAACATTTCCGCTTATCTTATCATATTAATATAGTAAGTCTACCTTTGTTAATTTTCAATTACTCTGTTTCCCCTACGTCTATCTTTCTAATATCACTATTGGTTATGCCCAGGCCTAAATTGCGCATAACCTTAAAGGCATCTTCAGGTCGGCCTAAAAAATAGGCCTTCTTGTCCGAGGGATTTATATAATAGGCTTTGCCTTTATCTTCCACGTCAATCAATATCTTGCCTAAAACATGGCTGGGGTAAAAACTATGGCTGGTGATAAATTCATGGGTAGCTCCCAGTCCTAAATTTCTCATAATATTAAAGGCGTCAGCCGGCCGGCCTAAATAATACTTCTTTTGGTCGTCTGGATAAATATACCAGCCCTCGCCGTTTTTCTCCACTTGTAATAAAATTTTTCCAGATAGTCTCTGAGCTAAATTAAAATCTATTTGAGCCATTAATTTCTTTTCTTCTTCTGTCGTATTGTCTTTTATTGTGTCAACTTGACAAGCTTGATTTAAAATCGGATTGCCGCCTAAACATCCCTGGGGCGAAGTGGAAATAATAGCTCTGTTCTGCTGCCCGTTAAGGCAAGGGCTCCAATCCGTATAAACCCATTCGGTACAAGCTACTTCTTCCACGCATTCCATAGTGCATTCATCATAAATATAACCTTCTCCGCAGCCGATTTCTTTCATGGTATTATTAATCTCCACATAATTTTCTATCTCTTTTTTTAAGCTGGATAGATCATAATCTTTTTCCAGTAATTTTTTATCCTCTAACATCTTATTTAATTTTTTTCGATAGTCGGCCAAATCAGAATAAACACTGCTGTATATTCCCTCTACCGTCGGGGCTACATATAATCTCTCGTCATAATATGCCTGCCGGTAAATATCATTAATAACAAAACTCTTTTTAAATAATTTAAATTTTCTAATATATAAACTGGGTTCTACTCTGGCTCCAGTAGAAGTAGCTTGGCTTAATTCGTTTTCTTTATCTGCCACCAGCTCGTCAATTTCATCAGCTAAATAACCATAATTATCAATCAATTTATATATGATATTATTAACATTTGTTTCCGCCTCAATTATTTTTTCGCCGATTACCGAAGTTTCCTGGTAACAATTAACTGAATCAAGCCATTGGCCGGTATAAAGCGGCTCCATGGAAATCCAATCAGCCATTATGGTTGTAGTGGCCATAATTGGCTGCCCAGAAATAAAAAAAACTCCTAAAACAACTGCTAAAATAATTAAATAAATTGATTTTCCCATATTTTTATTATAAACAATCCCTATGTATATTATGCGATAATTACATATTTTTTCAACTATAAATAAATTTTTTTAAACCCCTTTACAAAATTATCACTCTATGTTAATTTTAGTATAAATATAAAAAAATAAAAATGTTTTTATAAATTATATAGCTTTAAAAAGGAGGATGGATTGAGAACATTGAATAAGGCAAATTCAATTATTTTTATTATTATGTTAGCTGGTTTATTAATATTTTTCCTTTTTGCAACTATTTCTGTCAAGAAAATAATGCATCATCAAACAAAAACTCAATCTTTAACCCACCGCGCGCTAACCCGCTGAAGACCACAGTTTGACTAAAGCCTGTTCGGGATAAACCAACAGGCTTTTTATTTATCTTGTTTAACTAATAAATAGGCGCTTTGTTTGTTTAATAAAATTAAAAAACACCTTTTTTACAACAAGGTATTTTTTAAATATTTGTTTGTATATTTAATGTAAACCATTGATATATCTACATCATTTTCTTCCTAATAAACGCAGGGATGCCAAGTTCTCCGTCCTCTTCCTCCACTGTTTCCCCTTTTTTCCCGGCTGGTTCGCTTTGCGCTGCCTTTAAAGAGGTAACTTTACCTTTCTTAACTTCTTTAACTTGCTCCTTTTTATCTTCTTCCGTAATAAAAGTACTGGGGGTATAGGTCCTTTCGCCTATACTAACTGTCTCTCGCGATTCACTTAAACGACCCTCAAAGCCAGTGGCTACAACCGTAACTTTTATTTCGTCTTTCAACTTAGGATCAATAGCTGCTCCCCAAATAATCTTGGCGTCATCATCAGCTGATGCGGTAATAATTTTAGCTGCCTCATTAACCTCGCTCATACCCAAGTTAGGCCCGCCGGTAATAGTAAATAAAATACCACGTGCCCCTTCAATAGACATTTCTAATAAGGGTGAATTAATAGCCGCTTTAGCGGCTTCAATGGCCTTATTTTCACCACTGGCCTGCCCAATACCCATCAAAGCTGAACCGGCGTTTGCCATTACAGCTTTAACGTCGGCAAAATCAACATTAATCAATCCAGGCATAGTAATTAATTCCGCAATACCGGCAACTCCCTGCCGCAAAACATCATCTACTACTGAAAAAGCGTCTAAAAGTGAGGTTTTTTTATCAATTACTTGCAACAATTTATCGTTAGGAATAGTAATGATTGTATCTACTTTATCAACTAGTTCGGTTAGTCCCCTTTCCGCAATATTTCTTCTCTGCGATCCTTCAAATGAAAAAGGCTTGGTCACAACAGCCACGGTCAAAGCGCCTAAGTCGCGGGCAATTTCAGCAACAATCGGAGCGGCCCCTGTTCCCGTACCACCGCCAAAACCGCAGGTAATAAATACCATGTCCACGTCTTTTAAGCTATCTCTAATTTCATTCTGTGTTTCTTCGGCCGATTGTTTGCCTAATTCCGGATTCATCCCAGCTCCTAAGCCGCGGGTTATGGATTTACCTATATGAAGCTTCTTATTAGCTTTATTGTAATGCAGCGCCTGGACATCAGTATTAATCGCTATAAATTCCACGCCCTTAATTCCGCTATCGATCATCCTGTCTATAGCACTCCCTCCTGATCCGCCAACGCCAATAACTTTTATCTTAGCAAAGGTTTCTACGTCTGGTTTTACTTCCGCCATATTTTTTATTACTTGATTAATCAATTACTTAGTCACTTGAATTTTTTAACTGAAAATTAATTAATTGAGCGACTATTTAGCTACTATTATACTATTTTTAGTGTATACTATTATTAATAATTTATCAAGGCTTTTAAAAAATGTCAACTACTAAGGTGTACAAATTTTTTATACAACTTAACAAAAATCTTGAGTAGATGATGCAATATAATCTTTTCTCTTTAATTCTGTCTTAATTATTAAAAAATTGTTATTAATGAAATTTCCAACTAAAAATCTTAAATTAACAACTTGTTTAGGGTGCTAATGAGGAAATCCATTTCTTTATTTTTTTCAAAGACTTATCAACTACCGCCCCACCCGGCAACTTAGCCCCAAAACCACTCGGCTCGCTCATAGCCTGGCTGCCCCAAACTACTAAGCCCAAAGCATTTAAAAATTCGGTTTCATTAACTTTATCTATTACTGTAGATATATTTGTATTGGTGCCTAAACAAGCTGGCAAACGCAGCTGTTTTTTTGCAACAGTCACGATATCAGTTAATTTTGTACCGCCGCCAATTAAAAATACTCCACCTGGCAACATCCCTGACCGTTCAATTAATTTAAACTCTTCGTCTGCTTTAGTAAAAATCTCTTCTACTCTAGCTTCAATAATTTCCGCTAAATATTTTTTGGATATAGTTTTAATTTCCTCTTCCGCCTCCGTTTCCTCAACTAACTGGCTAATATCTATTTCTTCTTTACGATTGAATTTGCTGGCGCTGGCATAGCCATATTCAATCTTTATCTTTTCCGCTAAATTAATAGGGCACCGCAGACCAATGGCAATGTCAGCGGTAATATGCTCCGAACCGATCGGAACCACCGCCGTATGCAGTAATTCCCCTTCTTCAAAAACCGCTAAACTAGTAGTAGAAGCGCCAATATTTACTAAAGCCGCGCCTAGCTCTTTCTGTTTAGGCCCGACTACTGCCTCGGCTGCCGCTAAAGGGGAAAGTACTAGATCTTCAATATCCAAGCTGGTGCGAAATATAGCTTTGGTTAAATTTTTAATCTGACTGGATAGTCCTTGAATAATTAAAGTTTCCACTTCCAGTCTCACTCCAACCATCCCAATCGGGTCTTTAATATCTTCTTGATTATCAACCGTAAACTTGACGGGGATAACATGTAAAATTTCATAATTAGGCGGTACAGACAAGGCTCGGGCCGCTTCAATCGCTCTTTCTAAATCATCCTGGCAAATCTCGCCGTCACTCCGGCCCACGGCCACTACGCCCCGGCTTTTCTCGCACTTTATATATGAACTGTTAATGCTAACCCAGACAGTATCTATGGGCACGCCCACTAATCTTTCTGTCTTTTCCAAACAGGCGGAAATAGAAGAGGTAACATCTTCAATGCTTTTTACCGCTCCCTTGCTAATGCCTTCAGCCGGCACGCTCACGGCCCCGATTATCTTCAACGGTTTTTCCTCACTGCCCTGATGGTGCTGTCCTACCACCAGCCTTACTGCCGTAGAACCAATGTCTAAACCGGCTATAATATTGTTTTTCATATTTTATCTTTATTTGTAATTTAAATTTAAATAATACTTAATGAATAATATCATTCTGTTCCAAATTACTAACTACCTAATTTCTAATTACTAACTAATATTATACGAAAAATTTAAAATAAAAACAAATAACTCTTAACTTCCTTCTAAAATATAGCCTATATCAGTAACTATCATGAGTGATATACCCGTTAGCTGTATAAGAATGGTCATCGCTATCAAGGATTAAATCATAAACAATCTCATTGGATGATCTAGTGTGTAATTCTTCAAGGGTTTTAATTATCTCTTCTCCGTTTTCGGTAATAAGGATATCGCCAACTTTAAGCCGTCCCGGTTCAGTCATGTGATAGGAATCATGCTCTTTTTGGTATTTATGAAATAAGTCCAAATCAACAACTTTCCAGCCCTCTTTGGTTAAGAAGGGATGTTCTGGAGTAAATTCCACCTGGTCATTAATCAAATAAGTGCTTCTGTCGTTAACAGCCGGTCTGGCAAGATCGATAACTGTATGGGCAATATCATAAGTTCCAAGAACTTTTTCGCCAATTTTAACATCTTCAATATTCTTTTTGCTTCTGTCAGCCATGGTTACTTTAGTGCCGGCAGGAAAGCAGGAACAGCTATCGCAAGCTATACATACAGAAGCTCCTCTCGCTTGAGTTATAATACCGCTTGAACAATACATTTCTATGCCAAGGCCATAGGCTGTACACCAACCGCCCGAACCACAAGATACACCGGGAGCGGTTACTCGCCAACCGCTCCAATCGCAAGTAATCCAGCTACTTTTTGATTTGCCGCCTAAGGTTATACTCCCACCGACAATAAAGTCACCATTAACGTCCAGTTTTGCCCCCGGACTCGTGTCCCCAATGCCGACATTACCGGCATTATTTATATAAATCCCTTCATTACTGCCATCACCGGAAAGCCAATGGGAGTTAAGGTTAATATTCTGGTCCGCCACGTGGTCACCTAAATCATCGCCAGTCACCAAACTACTAATATCTGTCCAATTGCCAGCGCCAATACCGTCTGAGGTCCAGACATAATTATTGGTGCCAGCAGAAGTAATGAAAAAACTGCCGTATTGAACCAAAGAAGCGCTTAAAGTCCCATCAGCTAAATCCTGCAGGTCAGCGTCTAAACGATTATTAGATACTGTGCCAACAGTTAAGTTAGAAGCATCAATCCCTGTTCCAACCTTTGATCCTGATAGGGAGCCATCAGCTAAATCCTGCAGGTCAGCGTCTAAACGATTATTAGATACTGTGCCGGTCAATTCAGTGGAATCTAGATTGGTTAAGCCGGAACCATCGCCAAAGATTATACCGCCGCCGCTCACGGTTAAATTGCCGCTTACCCCCAGGGGCTTGAAAATAGCGGCATTAGTTTCCGGATTGGCATGCTCGTTATAAACAGGCGGACCAACATTGTCGAGTGGAGGAGAATTAGTTGGCGGATTCCAGGCCGCTAAAAGGGACTGGAGGGAAATTGACAGGCCCAAAGTTAATAAAATGGTAATAACTAAACAGGAAGTGAACTTTAAATGATGTTTGGCCATATGGTTAATTTAATTATTTAATTATTTTATATCAATTAATTTTTGCTGGGATTTCTTTTTTCCGCTTCGGCCATGGCTTGGAATAACTCTTCCATTCTTTCCTGATAGGCTTGCTCGCTCTCGTTTTC